>QBZS01000003.1:0-69458 GCA_003279355.1 SAR116 cluster bacterium AG-335-N04 | reverse complement strand
AACTAAAAAAGCGTCGTTAATTTTACCTATAGATTTGGTTGTTCTTTCGACAATAACTTTTGATGACAAATTATTCTTTCTAAGAATGGATTCTTTTGCTTTCTCTTTAGATTTCAAAACTAATTCTTTATTTAACCAGTCATTATAAACATTAATTTTAATCTTAACTAAAGGTGGAAATTCTTCTGGGTTTTCACTAATAACTTCTATTAAATTGTATGTGTCTTCATCAGAATTAAAAATTTCACTTAATTCGCCTACATCAGTATTCCAAACGTTATCTAAAAAAACTTTATTCTTACCAAGAAATTTTTTTTCGGTTAAATAAGAATAAATTACTGCATCTTTAGAAATCATTTTTATATTTTTTACAGGCACACTTTTTTTGTTAAATAATTCAGATTTAGAGATTTCGTCTAAGTTGTTACCTTCTGCTATCAAATCTTCAATTTCATCTAATTTTTCAAAAAGTATTTCAACAGATAATTCTTTCACTAGTTTTTTTTCTACATCTTTAATTGCATCTTCATATTTTACTTCTTTTTCTTTTGCTATATTAATAATTTTGTATATGCTTAAACCAAATTTAGTTTTTATAGGTCCTAAAACTTCATTTAAATTAGCCTTGAAAATTTTATCCGCACTATCTACTGGTAGCTCTGTTTTTTCAAGGAAGCCAATATTGGTATCATTCTCTGATAAATCAAAATATTTTTTTGCAAGATCATTAAAATCATTGCCTTTATCAATTAAATTTATAAATTTTGTTGCCTTTTCTTGATTTTGCGTAGTTATTTGAAGAATCTCTCTTTTTTCTTGAATAAGATAGTTAGACTTTTCGATTTCATATTTATCATTAACTTGTTTTTGATTTATAACGACTTGATCTTCAAAGATCGAAGGATCAATTTCTAAGAATTTAATATTTCTTGTAAGGGGTATTTTATAATTTGCTTCATTAACATTATAAAATTTATTTAATACACTATCTGTGGGTTTGGAAATTTCATTTTTGTTAATCATTTCAAAAATTTCATAATTTATACTTCTAGTTTCATTTTGCCAATCCATTAATTTTTTAATTATTTTATCATCATAAATTTCATTAAGTGAATATGGCATTGATATTTGTTTAAAATTAGCTTCAGTATTGATCATTTCTAAATATTTTGCTTCTGACAAACCTGCATTTTTTAGAGATTGCAGAAATTTATTTTGAGAAAATTTGCCTAGTGGATCCTTAAATGCATTTTCCTCTCTTATTGCTTTTGTTTTAACAACCATTGGAACACTTAATTTTAAAGATTTAGCTTCAGAGTTTAATAACATTTCTTGTTCAAATTTCTGTAACACACTTTGATGCATACCTTTTTTAATAGCTTCCTGTAAACTTGGTCTCTCAGGTAAAGAGTATCTTATTCTATTTAGTTCATTGATAACTTTTTCAACTGTTACATAATCACTGTCAACGGTTAAAACTTTTTTTTCTCCAACTCCTCCTGTTAAATCTCCAACTCCCCACAATGCAAATCCACAGATTAACAAAACAAGAAAACACTTAAAAAATATTGACTTTGTTTGATTACGAAGAGCTCTTAACATTTTGATACCTAGTACGATTGTTAATATTTTAAAATTAATATACTATTTAGGTATATTTATAAATAATTTAATTTTTTTATTTAGTTAATTGAAGGAATAATTATTATATGTTTATTGCAGCTAACTGGAAAATGAATTTAAATAAAAAATCAATAAAATCCTTTGTAGAACATTTAAAAATTTACAAATTTTCGAAAAATGTTCAATTGTGCATTTTTCCACCTACTATCTATATTGACTTTTTAAGTAAGCTTATCAAAAATATTCCGATTTCTATTGGTGGACAAAATTGTCATCACCAATCTTTTGGAGCATTTACTGGAGAAATATCAGCTATTTCATTAAAAGAATTTGGCTGTGATTATGTAATATTAGGTCATTCAGAAAGAAGAATATATAATAAAGAAACTAATGAGAGTATTAAAAAATGTGCTCAATTTGGTATTAAATCTAGCTTAAGTCCTATAATTTGTGTTGGAGAAAACTTAGGTCAACGTGAGAATGGAAAAGCCATAGATTTTATTGAAAAACAAATTACTGATTGTTTACCAGAAGATTTTAACGAGCTAACGATAGCATATGAACCCATATGGTCTATAGGAACTGGAAAAATTCCTCTTCAAAGCGAAATTAGAGAAATGCACAAAAATATTAAAGAGATAGTTTTTTCAAAATCGAAAAAAAATGTCAAGGTTTTGTATGGTGGTTCTGTAAATGAACAAAACATCCAAAATATTTTGTCTGTAAATAATGTTGATGGGGTTTTAGTTGGGGGAGCCAGTCTTAAAATAAAAGATTTTCTTGCAATTTATGGATCAGCCGTTAAACATTTAAAAAAAAATTACAACATTTAAGGATTAATGATGATTACTATAATTCTAATAATTCACATTATTTTAGCTGTATGTATCATATGTGCTGTTTTACTACAGAAAAGTGAAGGTGGTGGATTAGGAATAGGGGGATCAAGTGGCGGTGCTGGAGGTGGTTTCATGACAGCTAGAGGCACTGCAAATTTTATGACAAAACTGACAGCATTTTTAGGTGCTTGTTTTTTCTTAACTTCAATAATTCTTGCTCTATTATCGTCGAATAATGCTCCTTCTATTGTTAACGAGGTTGAAAAATCAATAGAAAAAAGCTCAACAACGGAGCCTACTGTTCCTCTTGGTAACTAATTAATTTATTAGGCTTGAAATGAATAGTACATTAGTAGCTAAGTTTATTTTTATAACTGGGGGTGTGGTATCTTCTTTAGGTAAAGGACTAGCTTCAGCCTCTTTAGGTGCAATTCTACAGGCTAGGGGATACAAGATTAAGTTAAGAAAGTTAGATCCTTATTTAAACGTTGATCCTGGAACTATGAGTCCATATCAGCATGGAGAATGTTATGTAACTGACGATGGTGCTGAAACAGACTTGGACTTAGGACATTATGAAAGATTTACAGGTGTAGATGCAAAAAAATCTGATAATATAACAACTGGTAAAATTTATTCAAATGTAATAGCCAAGGAAAGGAGAGGTGACTACTTAGGTGCAACTATTCAAGTTATACCTCATGTTACAGATGCTATAAAAGAATATATTTTATCTGATATCAATAATGAAGATTTTATTCTTTGCGAAATTGGAGGAACTGTCGGTGATATAGAATCACTCCCTTTCATTGAAGCAATTAGACAGCTAGGAAATGAGTTGGGATTGTCTAAAACTTGTTTTCTACATGTTACACTTTTACCTTTCATAAAAACAGCTGGTGAACTTAAAACTAAACCAACGCAACATTCTGTTAAAGAGCTACAAGGAATGGGTATACAACCTGATATTCTTCTTTGTAGAGCGGAAAATATTATTCCTGAAGAGCAAAAATCAAAAATTGCACTTTTTTGTAATTTAAAATCTGAAAAGGTAATAGAAGCACTTGATTCATCTTCAATATATGACGTTCCAGTTGCTTATCACAATCAAGGACTTGACTATCAAGTTTGTAAACATTTTGGACTTGATTCATTAAAAAAACCAGATTTAAGCCGTTGGATTAAAATAAATAAAATACAAAATTCATCTGAAGGTAATGTGAACATTGGTATTGTAGGTAAATACACATCTATGATTGATGCATATAAATCTTTGATTGAAGCCGTTAATCATGGTGGTTTAGCCAACAAAGTTAAAATTACTATTAAGTGGATTGATTCAGAATTAATTGAAGATAAAAATTCAAATATTAAAAATATATTTAAAGATATTAATGGAATAATTGTACCAGGTGGCTTTGGAAAACGAGGTTCTGAGGGAAAAATCAAATCTATTAATTTTGCAAGACTTAATAATATTCCTTTTTTTGGAATTTGTTTTGGGATGCAAATGGCGGTTCTTGAGTTTGCAAGAAATGTTTTAAAACTTGAAGATGCTTCTTCTACTGAATTTGGTAAAACTAATTTATCTTTGATTGGTCTTTTAACTGAGTGGCAAACAAAAACTGGTTTAGAAAAAAGAAGTGAAGATTCAAATTTAGGTGGAACTATGAGGTTAGGTGCATACGATTGTAAATTAGTTGAAAACAGTTTTGTGAAATCTATCTATAAAAAAAATATTATTTCAGAACGTCATCGTCATAGATATGAGGTAAATAATAAATTCAATTTAGATTTTAAAAATAATGGTTTAACTTTTTCTGGAATGTCTCCTGATAATTTGCTTCCTGAAATATTAGAAATTTCTTCTCATCCATGGTTTATAGGTGTGCAATTTCACCCAGAGTTAAAATCTAAACCATTTAATCCTCATCCACTATTTTCTTCTTTTATTAATGCAAGTTTAAAGCAGTCTCGATTGTTGTAAAACTAATCCATAAAGAGTTTTAAATTATGAAACAAAATATTATTAAAATATCAGAATTTGAAGTTTCTAATATCCACCCTTTTTTTTTAATTGCAGGACCATGCTCTATTGAATCAAAAGATCATGCAATTAATCATGCAGGTGTAATAAATGAAATCTGTCAAAAACTAGATATTAATTTTGTTTATAAATCTTCATTTGATAAAGCCAATAGATCTAGCAAACACTCTGAAAGAGGCATCGGTATAGAAAAAGGGTTAAATATTTTGTCAGATGTTAAAAAAGAATTTAATATCCCAACTCTTACTGATGTTCACGAAAGCTATCAATGTAAAGAAGTTGCTAATGTTGTTGATATTATTCAAATACCTGCTTTTTTGTGTAGACAAACTGACTTACTAACTGCTGCTGCTAAGACGCAAAAAATTATAAATATAAAAAAAGGGCAATTTTTAGCGCCCTGGGATATGAAAAATGTAATAAATAAAGTTTTAGATATTGGAAACAATAACATAATGTTAACAGAAAGAGGGACCTCCTTCGGTTATAACACACTTGTTTCAGATATGCGTTCAATTCCACAAATGACTAAATTTGGTTTCCCAATAATATTTGACGCAACACATTCGGTACAACAACCGGGAGGGTTGGGTAGGACTTCAGGTGGTCAGAGAGAATTTGTTTCAATATTATCAAGGGCGGCTGTATCTGTTGGCATTTCTGGAATATTCATTGAAGCTCATGAAAATCCTAAAAAAGCACCGAGTGACGGACCTAATATGGTAAAACTATCTGAACTTAAAAAATTACTTACTAAATTAATTGAAATAGATAAAATAATTAAGGTGTAGTACATTATTTTATGTTGGAGTAATTATGGTTTATATATCTGATATTTTAGCTAGGCAAATTTTAGATAGTAGAGGTAATCCTACTTTAGAAGTGGATGTTAAATTATCTGACGGAAGTTTAGGGAGAGCCGCTGTTCCTTCTGGAGCGTCAACTGGTGAATATGAGGCTTACGAACTTAGAGATAATAATTTAAATTTTTTTAACGGCAAGAGTGTTTTTAAAGCTGTGGAAAACATTAATGTTGAAATTTTCAATACCTTTTCTGGAAGAAATCCATTTCAACAAAGAAATATAGATCGTGATTTAATTGAGCTGGATGGTACAGCAAATAAAAATAAATTAGGTGCTAATGCTATACTAGGATTTTCAATGGCTGTTGCAAGAGCTGCTGCTAAATCTCAGAATTTACCTCTTTGGCAATATATTGGTGGTATGAGAGCCAACACTTTACCAATTCCAATGATGAATATTATTAATGGTGGTGCTCACGCAAATAATGGATTAGATTTTCAAGAATGTATGATAATGCCAATCGGTTTTACTAAATTTTCTGATGCTCTAAGGTCAGGTGTGGAAATTTTCTCTAATTTAAAAAAACTTTTATCTAAAAAGGGGTTTTCAGTTGCTGTAGGTGATGAAGGTGGCTTTGCTCCAAATATAAATAATCTTGAGGAAGCACTTTCGTATATCTCAGAATCTGTAGACAATAGTGGATACAAATTAGGAGAAGAAATTTTTATTTCAATTGATGCTGCAGCTAGTGAATTTTTTGAAAAGGATATTTACACATTAAAAGGAGAAAATAAAAAATATTCTTCTAAAGAATTAGTTATATTTTGGGAAAATATTTGTAATAAATTTCCTATTGTATCTATTGAAGATCCATTTGATGAAAATGATTGGGACGGATTTAAAGAGCTTACTAAGAGAATTGGGAAAAAAGTTCAAATAGTGGGGGACGATCTTTTTGTTACTAACAAAAAAAGACTTTTAAAAGGAATAAATAACAGTTCAGCAAATTCTATTTTAATTAAACTTAATCAAATTGGAACACTTTCAGAAACACTTGAAACGATGGAATTGGCTAAAGATTCAAATTTTGGAGTTGTTGTTTCTCATAGATCCGGTGAAACAGAGGATGATTTTATTAGTGACCTTTGTGTTGCTTTAAATGCTGGTCAAATTAAAACAGGGTCTTTATCGAGAAGTGATAGGACCGCTAAATATAATCAGCTTTTAAGAATTGAAGAGATTATGGGAGAGGATGCTTATTATTTTGGCAATAATTTTTTTAAAAATTTTAACATTTAGGATACTAAAGTATGTATAAATATTTAAATAGAAAAAATTTACTTTTAAATCTAATGACAGTTTTTTCTTTATTAATATTTATTTTTTTTGTATCTCATATTTTTTTTGGAGAAAGATCACTTTGGAAAATTTTTTCGCTAAACAATCAAATATCACAAGCAAAAAAAGAATATAGTATTTTACTTGATAAAAAAGTAAAAACATCTTCAGAAATTAATCTTCTTCGAGATAATAATTTAGACCCTGATATCATTTCGGAAATTGCACACAAGTTATTAGGTCTTATACATTCTGATCAAATAGTCATTGATATTCCTAAATAATTTAAGATATTGTTAGGAATAATCTTAATTATTTGTTAAAAGATAATTTTAATTATTCTGAGTTTTGTTTGCTAGTAATACGGGTTAAATATGAAAGAAAATATATCATCTTTAGTAAAAAATAAATCAAAAATGAATTATGATCTAGATTTATTAAAAGATATGTATAAAAAAATGCTTCTTATTAGAAGATTTGAAGAAAAAGCTGGTCAACTGTACGGTATGGGTAAGATTGGTGGTTTTTGCCATTTATACATAGGTCAAGAAGCAGTTGTTGTAGGCATTCAGTCTGCACAAATTGAAGGAGATAGTATTGTCACATCGTATAGAGATCACGGTCACATGATAGCATGTGATATGGATCCTAAAGGTGTAATGGCGGAGTTAACGGGTAGAGAAGACGGCTATTCAAAAGGCAAAGGTGGATCTATGCATATGTTTAGCCGTGAAAAAGGATTTTTTGGTGGTCATGGTATAGTAGCTGCCCAAGTTCCAATTGGAGCAGGTTTAGCTTTTGCTCATAAATACAATAGTAACAATAATGTTTGCATAACATACTTTGGAGATGGTGCGGCTAACCAAGGGCAAGTTTATGAATCTTACAACATAGCTTCACTTTGGCAACTTCCTGTTATTTTTGTAATAGAAAATAATAAGTATGGTATGGGCACATCTGTAAACAGGTCTTCTGCTGGTGATAATTTATCTGATAGAGGTAAAGCATATGGCATCAAATCAGAAATTGTTGATGGAATGGATATTATTGCTGTTAGAGAAGCTGCAATTAAGGCTATTGAATATTGTAGATTAGGCAAAGGACCCTATATATTAGAAATGAAAACTTATAGATACAGAGGACATTCTATGTCTGACCCAGCAAAATATAGGACTAGAGACGAAGTTGAGCAAATTAGAAAGACATCTGACCCGATAGAAAATATTAAAGTTTTATTAAATAAAATGGGTGTTGTAGATAAAGTTCTTAAAGATATTGATGTTGAAATAAAATCTATAATAGCTGATGCCGCAAAATTTGCGCAAGATTCACCAGAACCCTCTCCATCTGAATTATTTACTGATATAACTATCAATTAGTGGTGATTAAATGACAATTGAAATTTTAATGCCTGCTTTAAGCCCAACCATGGAAGAGGGTACTTTAGCTAAATGGCTTGTAAATGAAGGAGACTCAATTTCTTCGGGTGATTTAATTGCAGAAATAGAAACAGATAAAGCTACCATGGAGGTTGAGGCAGTAGATGACGGTAAAATAGGTCAATTGCTAGTTCCAGCTGGAACTGAGGGTGTTAAAGTTAACACCCCAATTGCTTTGTTAATTGATTCAACCGAATTACCTCATACTTCGATAAAAACTATTGCTGATAAACCTTATTTAGAAAAAGAAAAAATTACAGTTGAGCTTAAAATAGAAAAGCCTGTTAAACTAGAGCCTAATTCAAGTATTATTACAGTAAGAGAAGCATTAAGAAATGCAATGGCTGAAGAAATGAGATTCGACAAAAAAGTTTTTGTAATGGGAGAAGAGGTTGCGGAATATCAAGGTGCTTATAAAGTAACGCAGGGTTTGCTTGATGAATTTGGTAACAAAAGAGTTTATGACACTCCAATCACAGAGCACGGATTTGCAGGTATTGGTATCGGAGCTGCTTTTGGTAACTTGAAACCGATCGTTGAATTTATGACCTTTAATTTTGCAATGCAAGCAATGGATCAAATAATTAATTCGGCGGCCAAAACACTCTATATGTCTGGTGGTCAAATGGGCTGCCCAATTGTTTTTAGAGGACCTAATGGAGCAGCTTCTCGTGTTGCAGCACAGCATAGCCAATGTTATGCTAGTTGGTATTCCCATTGTCCTGGTTTAAAAGTTGTTTCACCATGGTCTAGTAAAGATGCTAAAGGATTGTTGAAATCCGCAATAAGAGATCCAGATCCTGTTATTTTTCTTGAAAATGAAGTTATGTATGGACAATCCTTTAGTTGTCCAAATGATGATGATTTCTTGGTACCAATAGGACAAGCTAATATCGAAAAAGAAGGTTTAGATGTTACCATTATCGCATTTTCTATAATGGTAGGAAAATCTCTTGAAGCAGCAGATATATTGAATGAAAAAGGAATAAAAGCAGAAGTCATTAACCTAAGATCGTTACGTCCTTTGGATATCGAAACTATAATTAATTCTGTTAAAAAAACTAATAGAGCCGTGACATGTGAGGAAGGTTTTCCTTTTGCGGGAATTGGTGCAGAAATTTCTGCAGCTATTACTGAAAATGCTTTTGATTGGCTAGATGCCCCTGTAACTAGAGTAACGGGTAAAGACGTGCCAATGCCTTACGCTGCTAATTTAGAAAAACTAGCTCTACCTCAAGTTGATGATATTGTTAACGCATGTATCGAAGCGTGTTATAAAGTTGAGGATATGAAATGAGTATAGATATCTTGATGCCAGCACTTAGTCCAACAATGGAAGAAGGCACTTTATCAAAATGGTTAGTAAAAGAAGGTGATAAGGTTGTATCTGGTGACTTAATTGCTGAAATAGAAACTGACAAAGCCACGATGGAAGTCGAAGCTATAGATGATGGAGTTATTGGTAAAATTTTAGTTAATGAAGGTCAAGAAGCAATAAAAGTTAATGTCCCAATTGCTATTTTGCTTCTAGACGGTGAAGATATAACAGATATAAATACTGAATTAGATGAAGAAAAGAATGAAAATAAGTCTATAGAAAAAGAGACTATATTTGAGACTAAATTAGTAGATAATGAAGAGAATATACCAACTAGTCCTGAACTTGTTTTAAATAGTGAAAAAAAAGAAGAATTTTTAGATATAAATAACAAAAGAATATTTATTACACCCCTTGCAAAAAGGATTGTAAAACAGAGAGATATAGATATAAGTTTACTAAATGGTTCTGGACCTAATGGTAGGATATTAAAAATAGACGTTGAAAAATTTAATGATAACAAAAATGTCAAAAATATAAATATAGCCTTACCAGAAAATTTTGAACTAGTTAAAAATAGTGCAATGCGAAAAACGATTGCAGACAGGCTTGTTAGATCAAAAAACGAAGCACCTCATTTCTATCTTTCCATAGATTGTAATATAGACGAACTTTTAAATATCAGAAGTGTTTTAAACTCTAAAGCTAGAGATAAATATAAAATATCAGTTAATGATATGATTATAAAGGCATCTAGTGCGGCTCTAATGAAAGTACCTAAAGCAAATGCTAGTTGGGAAAATGAAAATACTAAATACTTTAAAACTACTGACATATCTGTTGCCGTTGCAATTAAGGGTGGGTTAATTACACCTATAATTAAAGATGTCCAATCCAAGGGCTTGCTAGAAATATCTAAAGATATGAAGAGTTTAGCGGATAAAGCTAAGAGTGGAAAATTGTTACCGGAAGAATATGTCGGAGGCAGTTTTTCAATTTCTAATCTTGGTATGTATGGTATTAAAGAATTTTCAGCAGTTATAAACCCACCGCAAGGATGTATTTTGGCTGTTGGATCAGGTGAAAAACGTCCAGTTGTTATTAAAGAACAGATAATAATTGCTACTATAATGACAGTTACATTGTCTTGTGATCATCGGGTGATTGATGGCGCAGTTGGAGCGGAACTTTTATCAGAATTTAAAAACTTTATTGAAAATCCCTCATTAATGCTTTTGTAGGAATAAATATGACAAAAAATGATTATGACCTAATTGTAATTGGTGGTGGCCCTGGAGGTTACGTAGCTGCTATTAAAGCATCTCAACTAGGAATGAATGTTGCATTAGTTGAAGACAAACATTTGGGCGGAATTTGTTTAAATTGGGGTTGTATTCCAACGAAAGCTTTACTCAGAGCTAGTGAAATTAGACATATGCTTGATAATGTTGGAGAATTTGGTTTTACTATTTCTAACATAAAAATGAATATTAATAATATAACAAAACGTTCAAGAAATGTAGCAGCACAGTTATCGGACGGTATAAGTCATCTTTTAAAAAAAAATAAAGTTCATGTTTTCGAAGGTTTTGGATATTTAGATAAAGGCACAGTTGATTCAAAAATAATTATTATAAGAACTGAAAAAGAGATTATTAGAAAAAAAGCAAAAAACGTTATTATCGCAACAGGAGCAAGATCTAGGAATCTACCTTTTGTATCTTCAGATGGCATAAATATTTGGGACTACAAGACTGCAATGACGCCTCCAAAGTTACCATCTTCACTCATTATTATTGGCTCTGGCGCTATAGGAATGGAGTTTGCATCCTTTTATAATGATTTAGGAGTTAATGTTACTGTTGTAGAGGCATTGCCATCTATTTTACCAAATGAGGATGAAGATATATCCAAAATCGTAGAAAATAATTTTAAAAAAAGAGGAATGAACATTAAAACAAATGCAACTTTAAAATCTGTAAAAACTTTTGAAAAATCAGTGTCCGCTGAAGTTTCTGTAAATGGTAAAATTGAAAAAATTAACTCTGAAAAATTAATCCTAGCTATTGGTATTATCGCTAATACTGAAAATCTAGGTTTAAATAATTATAATATTAAAATAGATAAAGGTCATATTATAACCAACGAATGGTTAGAAACAGAAGAAAAAGGCATATATGCTATAGGAGATGTAACTACTGGACCATGGTTAGCACACAAGGCGAGTCACGAAGGCATTTTATGTGTGGAAAAAATAGCTGGTCATAAAAATATAAGACCTATAGATAAAAACTCTATACCTGGTTGTACATATTGCAGACCACAGGTAGCGTCCATAGGATTAACAGAAAAAAATGCAATGTCTCAAAAATTAAATATAAAGGTAGGTAAATTCCCCTTCATTGGTAATGGTAAAGCTATTGCTCTAGGAGAGTCAGAAGGAATGATAAAAACAATATTTAACAAAGATACAGGAGAATTGATAGGTGCTCATATGGTTGGACCAGAAGTTACTGAGTTAATACAAGGGTTTTCAATAGCTAAAAAATTAGAAACGACTGAACAGGAATTAATGCATACTATTTTTCCTCATCCAACTCTTTCTGAAAGTATGCATGAATCTGTCCTTGATGCATATAATCAAGCTATTCATTATTAAAATAAGCTTATAAAATATTTAATGATAAAGACAATGAATGACATAAAAAAAATAAGACATCCAGAAAAAATACATAAGCCTGACAATATTTCACCCCCAAAGCCAAAGTGGCTTAGAGTAAGAGCCCCATTGGGAAAAATTTTTGATGAAACTAAAGGGCTATTAGACAGTTTAAAAATTACAACGGTATGTGAAGAAGCTAGTTGTCCTAATATAGGTAATTGTTGGTCAAAAAAACACGCAACGATGATGATTATGGGTGATATTTGTACTAGAGCTTGTTCTTTTTGTAATGTTGCGACTGGTAAACCTATGGGACTTGATCTATCTGAACCTATTAGAGTTGCAAAGTCAGTAGCAAGGTTAAATTTAAGTCACGTTGTAATAACGTCTGTTGATAGAGACGATTTAAATGACGGTGGGGCAGAGCATTTTGTTAATACAATTATTGATATAAGAAAATTATCTCCAAAAACATCTATTGAAATTCTAACTCCAGATTTTTTAAGAAAAGATGGCGCTTTAGAAAAAGTTATTAGTGCAAAACCTGATGTTTTTAATCATAATCTTGAAACAGTGCCAAGATTATACCCAACTGTAAGGCCGGGAGCAAGATACTTTCATTCATTGAGTTTACTTGCAAAAGTGAAAGAAACTGACCCAAACATATTCACTAAATCTGGAATAATGGTAGGACTTGGTGAGAATGAAAATGAAGTTTACCAAGTAATGGATGACATGAGATCAGCGAATATTGATTTTTTAACAATTGGACAGTATCTACAACCAACTATCAAACATCATAAGGTCGAAAGGTATGTTGATCCTCTAGAATTTAAAAATTATCAAAAAATAGCACTTGCAAAAGGATTTCTAGTTGTTTCTTCTTCTCCCTTAACAAGAAGTAGCTTCCATGCAAGCGAAGATTTTAAAAAACTAAAACAAGCAAGGGATAATTTGTACAATGAGTTAAAAAGAAATAATTAAATGAGGCATGAAGAGCGTAGGGTTATAAATCATTCCCCATTAAATTTATTTAAATTAGTTTCTGATGTTAAAAAGTATCCAGAATTTTTACCTTGGTGCTTAGGCGCAAGAGTTAAAAATAATTCTAAAAACAATTTTGACGCTGACTTGATTATTGGCTTTAAAATATATAAAGAAATATATTCTTCACAAGTTATTTTAGATCATGTCAATAAAAAGATAATTGTAAATTATAAAGATGGGCCATTTGAGCATCTTGATAATTATTGGATTTTCAAAGACAACATGAAAGGTTGTGAAGTTGAATTTATGGTTGATTTTAAATTTAAATCTCGTTTCCTACAAACATTAATGGAAACTTTATTTTCCGAAGCTGTCCGAAGAATGGTAGGTGCATTTGAAAAACGAGCGAATGAACTATTTAATTAACTTTTTTAAAACTTTCAATAATATTATTTGAAAGTTTTAATGCTTCTAAAGTTGTTTCTTGTCTTATTTTAAGTCTATTTCCTATAAATAAATATTTTTTTGTAATAGTATTTCTTTTTGTCCCAATTCCAATATATACAAGTCCCACGGGTTTATTTTTACTTCCTCCACTTGGACCTGCTATCCCAGTAACGGCAATTGATATATCTGCATTCATGAGATTTAAGACATTAGATGCCATATTATAAGCAATTATTTTACTTACTGCTCCATTTTCATTTATTAGTTTTAAAGGAATGTTTAGAATTTTACTTTTCATATCGTTTGAATATGTAACAATAGAAGACTTAAAAATAGTGCTCGAACCACTTATTGAAACAATTGATGAGGCTATCATACCACCTGTACAACTTTCTGCAGTAGTAACGGTCAATTTTTTTTCTAAACATTGATTTAATAATATTTCAGATTGCTTGTTAATTTTATCCCACATTCTTGGCTCATAAAGTTTTTATAATTAAAGGTTGGCTTATATACGTTAAAATAGCAGCCTGAGTTAAAAATGCACATAAACCTGCAACTAAGTCGTCAGTTATTATTCCAAATCCACCGGGTAATTTCTCAAATTTTTTAATTGGACCTATTTTTGTAATATCAAAAAACCTGAATAAAAGAAATGATAATAATAAAGACGATAACAAGTAACTAATACAACTAGTATCTATTATACCTAATAAAGCTACAAATTGCCCTGCAAACTCGTCTACAACAACTTCTTTCGGATCTTTTTTCTTATGCGATCTTATGTGAGCTTCGCAAAGAAGATAACTAATTATTACAAAAATAAATACAAACAATAAAAAAAGTTTAATTTTTAGAATTATTAAAATGTAGTAACCAAAGACCAACCCGACTAAAGAAGCTAATGTTCCGGGTGCGTATTTAAAACGGCCAATAGGGTAAACTTCTGCAAGCTTCGATAAAAAAATCAAAAGTCTTTTGTTATTAATCATCTAAAACTTTTTCAGGTATTTGTGCTGAAGTTATTGCCATAGCAGCAATTCCTTCTTGTCTTCCTATAAAACCCAAACTTTCAGAAGTTTTTCCTTTAATACTAATTCTTTTAGGATTGATATCTAAAATTCTTCCAATATTTTCTACAATCTTTTGTGAGTAATTTAATATATTTGGTTTTTCGCAAATTATTACTGTATCTATATTGTTAATTTTACCCTTTTCTTTTTTTAACATTATTGATGCATGTTTTAAAAAAAGTTCACTATCAGCATTTTTCCATTTTTTGTCTGATGGAGGAAACAACATACCGATATCTCCTTTGTTTAATATTCCTAAAACACTGTCAGTTATTGCATGTAGAAGCACATCAGCATCTGAATGACCTATTATTGAGTTTATATTATTTATTCTAATGCCACCTAAGTGAATAAAGTTTTTATCATTACTTTTTTTAATATCAAATCTATGTATATCAAAACCATTCCCAATTTTTGTTATATATTTAACATTACTATCACACAAATGTGGCTCCAATAATTTTAAATCTTTTTCGTAAGTTATTTTTAAAGTAAGAGGATCACCTTCAATTGCAATAACTTTCATACCATTGCTTAAAAAAAGAGAACTTTCATCTTCATAAATTTTTTTACT
This sequence comes from SAR116 cluster bacterium AG-335-N04, assembly GCA_003279355.1. GTDB lineage: Bacteria > Pseudomonadota > Alphaproteobacteria > Puniceispirillales > Marisalimonadaceae > Marisalimonas. The sequence continues at coordinate 54,307 of QBZS01000003.1, read as the reverse complement.
TTTTTTGTGAGCATTAATTAAAAGCTTATAATTACATAACTGCGGAGTTTGGACTAATACTTTATCCTGTCTATTGACAACGTCTTTGATTAATTTTTTTGACACAGTTCTTATGGAATCTGTGAGATTTAATGTTGGCACAACACAAGTAATATTTTTATCACAGTACTCAAGTAATTTTTTAATGACGTCATATGATATCAATGGTCTAGCTGTGTCGTGAATTAATACATATTTGGGATTAAATTTTTTTATTTTAACTAGAGCGTTATAGACACTATCGTGTCTTTCTTTACCACCTAAAACTGGTAATAAAATATTATTTTTTTTATTTATTTTATTTACTTTTGTTATATCTTTTTTATTAGAGACAACTTGAATTGGTACATTTTTAAGAAATTTTTGAAATCTAATTATATTTTTCTCTAATATTGTTTCATTATCATAGTTTATCAATTGCTTGCTAGTTTGTTTATCTAATCTATTTCCAACTCCTCCAGCAAGTAATACGATAACTAAATTATCATAAATTTTTCTCACTCAAATCTCCAAATACGATTAAAAATTAAGCACTAATTTAAAATTAATGTTGATTATTATAAATATTGGTTAATTTATAATCGCTTATTTATTAAATTTAAATTTTAACTTACTAACGTTAATGATGTATTATAATATTTTAAATGAATTAAGAACTCCAGTTTTTTTAATAAATAGATATAACATCGTTGATTATATTAATTCAATCGGCGAAGAATTTTTTGGAATAAGTTCAACCTTAATTATTGGAAAACCAATTCATGATTTCTTCCCAGAAGACACCCCTATACTAAGTTTACTATCCAGAGTTCGAAAAACTAAATGTGGAATAACTGAAGAAAGTCTAGATTTTAGTAATATTAATTTTCCAAATAGAAAAGTCAGAGTTCATGTTGTTCCACTTTCTTTTGATAGTAACCAACTAATTGTACAAATTAGTCAGTTAGCACTTTCTGAGATGTTTCAATCTCAAAGGATAAATAGTAAAATATCTAAATCCTTTTCATCTATGGTCGATATGCTGATGCATGAATTAAAAAATCCACTTGCCGGAATTAAAGGGGCATCTCAATTAATTGAAAGTGATTTAAAGGGTAACTCTAATTTGTTGGAATTAACTCAATTAATTACAATTGAAAGCGAAAGAATTATATCATTGCTAGATAGAATGGATCACATAAGTAATAATAATTCAAAATTAGAATGTGAATATATAAACATTCATGAAATTCTTAATCATTGTAGGAGAGTTGCTCAAAACAGTTTTGGAGCAAAGATAGAATATATTGACGATCTTGACCCGTCTCTTCCTAAATTCTTTGCTAATAAAAACCTTTTAATTCAAATAATTTTAAATCTTTTAAAAAACTCTTCTGAAGCCAGCTCTGTTACTGGTAAAATTAAAATTAAAACTAGTTTTAATTCAAATAAAATCACATCTTTTTCAAAAGAAGACGTTCCTTCTACCTTACCTCTCCAGATTGAAATTATTGATTACGGAAAAGGGATTTCAAAACATATGTTACCAAATATATTTGACCCATTTGTTTCATCTAAATCAGATGGTAAGGGGTTAGGATTATCAATTGTAGCAAATGGTTTGGAGGAAATGAATGCAGTAATTAATGTTTCATCAGAACCAGGATTAACAAATTTTTGTATTAATTTTCCCTTAAAATAACGTGTGTTAAAAGGAGTTAAATTTTGGAAATTAAAAATGTAAAAAATATAATAGTAGTGGATGACGATAGAAGTATTAGGGTAGTTATCTCCACTGCATTAAGTAGGGCTGGTTATAATGTCAAATCAAGTGGTACAGCTGCTGGGATGTGGAGATTAGTAGAATCAGATTTTGCTGATATACTGATAACGGATGTTGGATTACCTGATGGTGATGCGTTAGATGTTTTACCTAAATTACAAAAATTGAAACCAAATCTAAAAATAATTGTTATGTCAGCTAGAACAACTTTGTTGACTGCAGTAAGAGCTGAAAAAAAAGGTGCTTTTGAATATTTACCAAAACCATTTGATCTTGATGAGCTTTTAAGTTTAGTATCAAATACCTTCCTTTTCCAAAAATCAGAAATTAATAATTCCTTTTCAGATAATTCATCTAAAACCATTTATGATTCTGGACCAGTTATTGGAAAATCAGTCGTTATGCAAGAAATATATAAAATTATTTCTCGTATTGTAAATACAGATTTGACTGTTTTAATATCTGGTGAAAGTGGAACAGGAAAAAAATTAATAGCTAAATCTATTCATGATTTAAGTTTGTCAAATAAAAAACAATTTTTAAATTTGAATATGCAATTCTTCAATGATTATAAAATTGAAGATTTAGTTAAAAAATTTAAAAATTTTACATCTATAGATGTTAACTCAATAGAAGATCTCAGTGGTTGCTCAATATATATAAAAAACATAACTGAGTCTTCCTCAGTTCAACAAAATAACTTTTTAAACTTTTTAGAAACAGACTTAACACAACTTATATCAAACAACCCTCAATTTATAAAACCAAGAATTTTTGTTTCAACAAAAAATAATATATATAATGATGTTGAAAAAGGTCTTTTTCGCGAAGATCTTTATTACAGATTAAATGTAGTTCCTATAAAAATGCCATCTCTCAAAGATAGATTTGAAGATATACCTGATTTAACCTCACATTATTTAAAGAAATATTTTCAAAATAAATTTGTTAATAAAACTATTTCTTATGAAGGTATAAACTTACTTAAGGAATATTCTTGGCCTGGTAATGTAAGAGAATTAGAGAACGTTATTGAAAGACTATGTTTGTTATCATCAACAGAAAGTATAATGCCCTCGTTAATACACGAAGTTTTATCTGAAGATAGATTAGTTGTTGAAAGCAAACATGAAGAAAACTTAGAGACATATTTTAAAAATTATCTAAAAAGATATTTTAAAGATTTTGATGAAAATTTATCACTAAATAATTTACACGATAATTTTATTTCAAAGATTGAAAAACCGTTAATTGAAACAACTTTAAATTTATTCAGGGGTAATCAGATTAAAACCTCTAAATGTCTTGGGTTTAATAGAAATACTTTAAGGTCAAAAATAAATATGTATAATATTGAAATAATTAAAAAAAGAAAAGTTTAGAAATTTATATTAAATATTATATAAATTTTAATTTCTATAAAACTAGGTTATAGAATGCAAATGCTTTTATTAAATGTATTTAGACAAAAGTTATTTCTAGTTTCTATACTACTTTCTCTAATAATTTGTTTTTTTATATATAAATCTTTATATCAATTTAAACTTATTAATGATCATGAAAATATCTTTACAATTTCACTAATAACTTCATTTTTATTAATAATTATTATTTTTTTCATTCTCTTAAAAAATATTTTCTTTATTTTAAATCAAATTAAACTTGAGAAAGCTGGTCAAGAATTACAAAAAAAGATATTATTAATTTTTTCTATAATCGCTTTGACTCCAACTCTATTTATTTCGTTTTTTTCAATATTTATTTTTGACGCCGCCCTAAGCGGTTGGTTTAATAAAAAAATTTCAACTGCCATCTCACAATCTGTAGAAGTTGCTAATCAATATCTTGATGAACATCAAAGTGGAATGAGAGGAGATATTTTAGAGCTAGTTAATTTAATAAATATTAACTCAGAAATTTTTTCTTCAGATAAAAACAAATTTAATAACTTTTTAGATAAATATACTCGACAACATAATTTATCAGAAGCAGTTATTATAGATTCAATTGGAAATGTTTTAGCATTCTCAGAATTTGTTTTTGAATATACCTATACAGAAATTCCACCCAAATTTTATGATACTGCAAATAATGGAAAAATTTTAATCGTTAAAGAAGATGACTCTAATAAAATGAGGGCATTTATAAAATTACCGCAGTATATTGATGCATATTTACTTATAACAAGTTTTGTCGATCAAAGGGTTTTAAATGCAATTAAAAGTACATCTATTGCGGTCTCGGACTATCAATCAATAGAAATAAAGCAATTTGACATTAAAATTTCATTTATTGTGATATTTTTATTAATTACCTTAATATTACTATTTACTTCTCTAATAATTGGATTGAATATAGCTAATAGACTATTCGAACCAATAACTTCTCTTATAAAAGGTGCAGAAGAAGTAGGTGGAGGTAACTTAGATTACAAAATATCAGATGAAGTTTTATCTAAAATTAATATTAATGAAATCAAAAGACTCGTACAAGCATTTAATTTAATGATTTCAGATCTTAAATCCAATAGGGTTGATTTAGAGCATGCAAATGACCAACTGGACAAAAGAAGAAAGTTTTCAGAGTCAGTTCTATCAGGCGTTTATTCAGGTGTGATTGGATTAGATAAAAATCTTAAAATTAATCTTCCTAATGTGACTGCAACTAATTTATTAGGAATAACTATTGGAAAAGATTTTGGTAAACCTATTTTAGATATTGTTCCCGAATTTACTGATGTAATAAATAGTCTTTTACTATCTAAAAAAAATGTAGTTGAAGATAAAATTTATATAGTAAGAGATGATAAAGTTTTAAATTTAATAACAAGATTCGTAGTACAAAAATCTGACGATTTAATTTTGGGTTATGTTTTAACCTTTGATGATGTCACTAGCTTAATAGCTGCTCAAAAAATGGGAGCTTGGTCCGATATAGCAAGAAGGATAGCTCATGAAATAAAAAATCCTCTTACTCCAATTCGTTTGGCTGCTGAAAGATTAATGAATAAATTAAGTAGTAATAGAAAAATAGATAAAAAAACTTTTGAACAATCTTTAAACATGATAACCCGACAGGTTGATGATATCCATCATTTAGTAGATGAGTTTTCTTCTTTTGCTAGAATGCCATCTCCAAAATTAAAAGTAATCAATATAAATAAAGTTATTGTAGAATATATAAATCCAATGATGTCATCATTTGAAAAAGTTTTGATTGAAGTTGATGATGTAATTGAGAATGCCCTGATCATGGGTGATGAAAAACAAATCAGGCAAGCATGTGGAAATCTTATTAAAAACTCTTACGAAAATGTCAATTCAAACGATATAAAAAATGCCCGAATATCAATTCTTTTTAAAATAGAAAATAATTTTGCTGAAATTTATGTTAATGATAATGGTACTGGTATTGAAAAATCTATAATTTCTCAAATTATAGAGCCTTATTTCACAACTAAGGTAGGTGGCAGTGGGTTAGGGCTAGCCATTACAAAAAAAATAATAGATGATCATAATGGTTCTATATTTATTCGACCAGTAAAAGGGTCAAAAGGTACGTCTATTTTATTAAAATTCCCGTTAATTTCAAAATAGTAACTATGAGTAATATTGAATGTTAAAAAATAAAATTTCTATTCTTGTTGTAGATGACGAGCTTGATATTTGTGAAATGGTAGCTGAAATTCTTAAAGATGAAGGTTATAATGCCATAATTGCTAATAGTTATGAAACGGCTATTGAAATTCTGAAAAATCAAAACATTACATTATTGATTACTGATATATGGATGAATAATAATACAGATTCTGGTTTAGAATTGCTATCTTGGAGTAAAATGCATGACTCATTTATACCAGTTATAATGATGTCTGGACATGGAAACATAGAGACTGCTATGAAAGCTGCAAAAAATGGAGCTTATGATTTTATAGAAAAACCATTTAAATCTGAAAGACTAACTCTTTTGGTTGATAAAGCTATAAAAGAACGCAATCTAAAAATCAAAGTTTTAGACTTTGAATTAAAAGAAAATGAGCGCATGAAATTAGTCGGAACTTCAAGTGTCTTTAAAAATATTTTACAACAAGTAAATAAAGTTTCAAAAACTAATAGTAGAGTTCTACTCTCTGGTCCATCAGGTTCTGGAAAAGAGTTAATAGCCAGATGGATACACAAGAAGTCTAACAGAGGCTTATATCCATTTATTATTGCATCATGTGCAACTCTTTCTCCGGAAAGAGTAGAACAAGTTTTATTTGGTTGGAATGAGAAAATAAAAGAGGATCAATCCAATCAATTAAGTACTGGATTATTCGAACAAGCAAATAATGGAACTCTTTTTTTTGATGAAATTTGTGATTTGCCAATTGAAACACAAGGAAAGTTAGTTCAAGCCATACAAGATCAAAGTTTTTATAAACTTGGTTCAAATAAAAAAATTAACGTAGATGTAAGAGTAATTTCAGCAAGTAATAAAAACTTATTAAAATCTATGGAAGAAGGTGTTTTAAGAGAGGACCTATTTTATAGACTGTCTGTAGCACCAATCGAAGTTCCACCCTTAAATAAACGCGGGGAAGATATAAATGATTTAGTAAATTACTTTCTTAAATTAATTTCAAAAGAGTTAAGTAGTAAAAATTTGAAACTATCTTTGGAAACTCTAGTAGTTTTACAAAACTATGATTGGCCAGGAAATGTAAGGCAATTAAGAAATATAATAGAGTGGTTAATAATTATGTATGGCAATCAAAAAGACCTTCTTATTATGCCATCACATTTACCTCCGGAGATATTAGGTTATAATGAAAAGAAAAAACATGATAATATTATAAATAATTTTAGTTTGTCATTAAAAGATGCAAGAAAAATTTTTGAAGCTAATTATCTAAATGAACAATTAAAAAGGTTTAAAGGAAATATTGCCAAAACCTCAACTTTTATTGGTATGGATAGATCAGCGCTGCACAGAAAGTTAAAAGAATTAAACATAAATATTAATAAATTTAATTAATTCAATATGATGTTGGTGAATTCATGAAACAAAAAATTTTAATATGTGGTGCAGGTAGAGTTGGGATGTCGATTACAGAACATCTTTCAAATGAAGGTTTTGATATTACTGTCATTGATGCAGACACAGAAGCTATTCACAGAGTAACTGAGTTATATGACGTTCAGGGTGTTCTTGGACTTGCATCATACCCAAATGTTCTTGAAGATGCAGGAATTAAAGATGCTGACATGATAATTGCTGTTACGCAATCGGACGAAATTAATATTGCAGCTTGTCATGTTGCTAAATCGATTTTTGGAATTCCTACGATAATTATTCGAATTAGATCTAAATCATATCTTGATCCAAAATTCTCCGATTATCTTTTAAAGGATGTAGGCGTGAATAGGATTATTTCTCCTGAAGATGAAGTTGCAACTGCTATTGTTAATCAATGGAGAACACCTGGAGCATTTGATGTGGCCGAATTTGCTAGTTCTTCAGTTACTATGTTAGGTGTTTCTTGTAAAAATGACTGTCCAATTCTTGATACACCACTAAGAAATTTAGTTGATTTATTTCCTGACTTAACAGTTACCGTTATGGCTATTATCAGAGGGACTAAATTAGTAGTGCCAAGAGGAGGCGATGATATTATTTTATCTGGAGATAGAGTTTATCTGGCTTGTCCTACAGATCAAATTAACAGAACATTAATTGCTTTTGGTCATTCTGAAACTACTGCTGAAAAAGTGACAATCTCCGGAGCAGGTGCTATTGGAATAAGAGTTGCTGAAGAAATTCATAAGTTATCCCCTGAAACTAATTTGACAATATTAGAAAAAGATAAAGAAAAGGCACGACATGCTGCGGAAATGCTTGAATATGCAACAATTATTTCAGGGGATTCTTTAGATCCTGAAATAATTTTAGAGGCAAGATTAGGGCAAGGAGAGACATATATTGCAGCGACAAATAATGATGAAGTCAACATACTTTCTTCCTTATTATCTAAAAGATCAGGAGCCTCACACACTGTAGCTTTAATAAATTTGCCTGTCTTTATTCCACTTTTCAATTCATTAGATCTTGAGGGTGTAGTTAGTCCACCCAATTTAACAGCATCTTCTATATTACAGGAAGTTAGAAGCGGCCATGTAGAACATGTGCATTCAATAATCGAAGAATTTGGAGAAGTTATATCATTTGAAGCATTAAAATCTTCTTCAATAATAGGTAAACCACTTAAAAATACAAAGTTACCAAAAGATGTTGCTTTGGGAGCTGTTGTAAAAGAAGATAAAAGTATTGTATCACCAAGAGGAGACACTATAATAGAAGCAGGTGACATTGTTGTAATGTTTGTTCCTGTAAAATCAATGAAGAAAGTCGAAGAATTACTTTCTGTTAATTTGGATTTCTTTTAATGCCTAATATATCATACGTAGACGGAGTTTATCATAATTATCAAAATGCAAAAGTTAACATAAATGACAGGGGGTACCATTTTGGAGATTCTGTTTATGAAGTTGTTTTATTTAATGAAGGAAATTTTTATGATTTTGAAGGACATATAAACAGATTATTTGATTCATTAAATTCTATAAATATAAAGTTCCATTTATCTAAGATATCTCTAAAAATAATAATAAATAATTTAATAAAAATGAATAGAATTTCTTTTGGAAGTGTTTACATACAAGTCTCAAGGGGAATAGCTGAAAGAAATCATAGTTATGAAGGAATGAACATAAAACCTCTATTATCTATTATTGTAACAAAAAAATTAAATAATATTAATAGTGACTTAAAAGGGGTAAAGGCTATTACCTTAGATGATAATAGATGGTCAAGGCCAGACATTAAAACAACTCAATTATTACCTAACGTATTAGCTAAAACAGAAGCTAATAAAAAGGGTGCTTTCGAAGGAATTTTTATTGACTCAGATGGCTATGTTACAGAAGGATCTAGTTCCAATATATGGATTATAAATCATAATCATGAAATTATTACAAGAGCTATTGACGGTCAAATTTTATCAGGTATTACTAGAAAGACAATTTCTCAATTTGCTAAATCAAATAAGTTAATTGTAAAAGAAGAAAAATTCAAAAAAGAAGAACTTTATAAGTCTAAAGAAGTTTTTCTAACAAGCGCTTCGTCGTTTCTAACCCCAATAATTGAGGTTGATGATATAGAAATTAATGATGGTAAAATTGGTCAAATGTCTATTGATTTAAGGAATTTATATTTTAGTGAATTACACAATAATCAATAATTATGAATAAATATAAAACTTTTTTACTTTTCCCAGTTTTTAAAAATAATAAATTTTGTCAAAATCTAATATTTAACCAGAAGAATTTTATTTCTCGTTCTTTAGAAACAAGAAGTTTAGTTCAAGCCTTAGATGGTTCAATTATTTCTGAAAGAATTGTTAATATTAATATCCCAAAACCACCCTTGCTAGTAAGTAAATCAATTGCAAATGAAATTAAACATCATTTTAATATTGATGAAATTGATCTTATTATAATCGATTGTTCTTTATCTCCAATTCAGCACAGAAATTTAGAAAGATTTTTTGATAAAAAAATAATAGATAGAACTCAACTCATCATAGAAATATTTGGTCTACGTGCTGCTACTAAGGAGGGAAAATTACAGGTTGAACTTGCTAATCTAAGTTTTGAAAAAACTAGACTAGTTAGATCTTGGACTCATCTTGAAAGACAAAGGGGAGGATTAAGTAAAGTTGGTGGACCTGGAGAAAGTCAAATAGAATTAGATAAGAGAATGATTAATACTAAAATTAAGCAATTAAAAAAATTATTGTTAAAAGTAAAGAAGACAAGAGAAGTACAACGAAAACCAAGAATAAATGATTCAAACTTAATATTTTCTCTTGTAGGTTATACAAATAGTGGTAAATCTACAATTTTTAATAATTTGAGCTCTTCTGATGTTTTAGTAAAAGATATGGTTTTTGCAACTTTAGACACAAAAATGGGTTTGGTTAATTTATCAAATAATAAAAAAATTATTTTATCTGACACTGTAGGTTTTATTTCAGCTTTACCCACAGAATTAATTGACTCATTTAATTCATCTTTAGAGGAACTTTTTTCCTCAGACTATTTATTGGTTGTGCATGATTTATCTAATCCAGATATAGAAAATCAAGCTAAACTAGTTTTTGATACATTAAAAGAAATTGGATTTTCTGAAGAGATTTTAAAAAGAAAAGTTGTAAATATTTTTAATAAATCTGATTTGAATTCTAATGTCGACAACATTGATATTAAATTTAAAAATAAATTTGTTAAAACATCTGCATTAACCAAAGAAGGAATTGAAACTTTAAAAAATTATTTAGATAAATTAGTTGATAAAAATTATATAGATGCAATATTTTATATACCTAGTAATTCATTAAAAATTTCTTCGTGGCTACACAAAAACTCATTTGTCTATAATGATATATTTTGTGATATTAATTTTATAGGAAATAAAATAAAAACAAAAATTTCTAAAAAAAAATTGAAATATTTTAAATCTAATTTCTCCCACATAAGAATGGTTTCATTGTAATTAAATAGTATGACTGACAACTTTATAAATGATAAAAAAAAAAGAGACGAAATAGTTCAATATATCAGACTTTTACTTAAAGAAGTTAATGAAAATATTATTCTCAAATATTTTAACAACCTTAAATTGAACGATATTTCTACCAAGACTTCTGATGATGATTTTGTTAGTATTGCTGACAAAAAAAGTGAAGAATTAATTTTTGAAAAATTATATGGGTTTCTTAACATTAAAAATTTTATTGGTGAAGAAGGTTCATATAAAGATAAAAAACAATATTTAAGTTTGTTAAATGAACATCTAGTTTGGGTTGTTGACCCAATAGATGGAACTAAAAACTATATAAATGGAAAAGATAATTTTTGTTCGATGATTTCGCTTGCATGCTCTTCAATTCCCATAGCTACATTTATATACTATCCATTAAAAAAAAATTTTGTCTATGGATTTAAAGGTTTTGGTGCATTTTCTATGGATGTTGATACTAAAAAAATTACTAAACTATCAATAAATTCTTTTAATCCTAGCGAGTTTTTGGGTTCTGGAGGAACTAAAGGTATTCCAGATCCATATAGACAATCTATTTTGAATAACTTACGAAATAACACTAAGAGGGTTTTTATTGGTAGTGCTGGAATAGAAACTATTATGTTAGCAAAAAATCAAACTCAATTTTTATTTCATGGTAGAGTAACACCTTGGGATCATTCACCATTAGATTTAATTATAAGAGAAGCTGGTGGGGTTGTATACATGATAAAAAACAAAGAAAAATTTAATTTAAACTCAAAAGGTCCAATATTAGCAGCTTCTAATCACGACATTTGGGACCACATAAAAGAAATAGCAATTCCCCAAAATCACCCTTATCTCAGTGATGCCTTTTAGTCTTTTTTTACGACATTAAATGGATTAAAAGCTTGATCTCCAGCCATTATTTCAATTCGGTTAATGTTAATATTCTTAGGTCTTGTGGAAATCCAAAAAATTGTTTCTGCTATATCTTCTGGGCTAATAACTTTAGTATTTTTGTATACTTTAGACGCTTTTTCTCTATCACCTTTAAATCGAACTATTGAAAACTCAGTTTCAGCCAGACCAGGTTCTAGTGATGTAACATTAATGCCTTTACCAACTAGATCAGCTCTTAAATTTAATGAAAATTGACTAACGAATGCTTTTGTACCACCATAAACATTTCCACCAGGATAAGGATAAGATCCCGCTACAGAGCCAAGATTGATAATATGACCTTCTTTATTATCAACCATTAATGGCAAAATAGTTCTCGTCGTATATACTAATCCCTTAATATTTGTATCAATCATTTGGTCCCAATCATCTAGGTCAGCATTATCTGCACCCTCTAATCCAAGTGCTAGACCAGCGTTATTACATAGTACGGATATTTTATTAAAATTTGGAGGTAGGTTTTTAATTGCTGTTTGTACAGACTGTTTGTCACTTACGTCAAAGGATAATGGTAAAGATTTTGGTCCTAATTCTTTTGCAAGTTCTTCAAGACGATCGGCTCTTCTTCCAGTAATTATAGTTTGCCATCCTTTTTCATTAAATAATGTAGCTGTAGCTTTTCCAAAACCAGATGTCGCACCAGTAATGAAAATTGTTTTTGGTAAATTAGAATTCATTTAATCCTCATTTATTAATCTTTTAGCGTTATTCCATAAGTTTTTAAAATTCATTGCTTTTAAATTATGCCATTTTAATTTTTTATCTTCAATAATGTTTTCCATTTTATTAAATCTTTTGATAAATTTTTGATTAGCTTTTTTTAATGTTTGATCTGGATCAAGATTTAAATGTCTGGATAAACTTATTAATGTAAAAAACAAATCGCCTAGTTCATCTTCAATATTTTTATTATTTTTTTCTTTCAAGGCATCCTTTAATTCATTTAATTCTTCATCAACTTTTTTAAGCACCTGATCTTTACTACTCCAATCAAAATTTAATGATGCCGCTTTCTTTTGAATTTTCAATGATTTCAGAATAGTGGGCATATTATTTTCAATTTGATCTAATGTACTTTTATTTAAATTATTTTTATTCTTTTTTTCTAAATTTTTTATTCTTTCCCAACTTTGTTGGGGTAAGTCATTAATCTTGTAATTTTTATCAAAGATTTGAGGATGTCTTCTTATTATCTTTTGTGAAATTTCGTCTGCGACATCATCAAAATTGAAGTCACCTTGGTCAGAAGCAATTTGAGATATAATGACAACTTGCAACAACAAATCTCCTAGCTCACTTTTGATTTCATTTATATCATTTTTCTCAATTGCATTTACTAGTTCATAAGCTTCTTCAATTGAATACGGTGCTATTGAATTATAATCCTGCTTTAAATCCCAAGGACATCCACCATCAGGATCTCTCAATATTTCAATTACACGTCTAATTTTATCAATTGAAACAAGTTTATTTAATTCATTAAGTTTTTTTTTTGATATTTTTTTCATAATACATTCTTTTTTGTGCTAATTATAGACAAATTAATTATAATTATAAATTAATATATCATTAGGAGATATTGTTGTCTGAAGAAAAATTAGGTATTTTTGCTCGCTTCAGAAGGTACTTTCTAGCAGGTATTTTAGTTACTTCCCCAATTTTAATTACGATATATGTAACTTGGATCATAATTACTTTCATTGATGCCCAAGTAGCAGGCTTGCTACCTGATAGTTTAGACTTTACAAAACAATTACCTCATCAAATACCTGGATTAGGATTAATAATTAGTATTGTTGTAATAACATTTATTGGTGCAATTACCCCTGGCTTTATTGGAAGAACATTACTGAAAACGGGTGAAAGAGTTCTGAACAAAATGCCTGTTGTGAGAAGTATTTATAGTGCCATAAAACAAATTATGGAAACTGTTATGTCTACTAATTCAGAAAGTTTTAGGGATGTGGTTTTAGTTGAATATCCTAGAAAGGGTATTTGGGTCATAGGTTTTGTTACTGGTGAAACTAAAGGTGAGGTTCAAACTTTAAATAAAGAAACATTAATAAATGTTTTTATACCTACCACTCCTAACCCAACTAGTGGATTTCTTTTATTTTTACCCAAGAAAGATTTGATTTTTATGCAAATGAAAGTAGAGGATGCAGTGAAAATGGTTATTTCTGGTGGAATAGTAACGCCTAAAATTAGTAAAAGATAAATTATAAATAATCATCCACCTTTTAATAATTTAATAGCATCATTATTTTCAAAAATAGATAAAAGAGTGTTTACCTTGTATTGTTGATTTTCATTTTTTAATAAATTAACAGCCTCATCTCTTGCTGCAGGTATTAAATCACTATGTAAATGTAAGTCTATGAATTTGAAATCTATATTTCCTGACTGCTTACTTCCTAGAACTTCCCCAGGTCCTCTTAATATCAAGTCATTTTCGGAAATTTTAAAACCATCATCAGTTTCTTTTAAGATCTTTAATCTTGAGTATGCGATTGGGCTTAGTCGTGATTTATATAATAATATACAAGAGGATTCTTTATTACTTCTTCCAACTCTTCCTCTTAATTGATGGATTTGTGATAATCCAAATCTTTCAGCACATTCAATAACCATAATAGTTGCATCAGGAATATCAACACCAACCTCAATAACAGTTGTGGCTACAAGTATCTTACTTTTACCGACCTTAAAGTCATTAATTGCCTTTTCCTTGTCAATTTGATTTTGTTTTCCATGAACTAAAGATATATCAATATTTGGGAAAAAACTTGTTAAAAAATCAAACCTTTCATTTACTGCAATTAAATCTTCATTTTCTGAATTTTCAATCATAGGACAAACCCAGTATATTAAGGCCCCATTTTTAATTGCTCTTTCGACAGATAATAAAACCTCATTTATTTTTCTTTGAGGTAGGACATAAGTTTTTATATGTCTCCTTCCAATTGGTTTATCTTTTATGATTGACATATCCATATCACCATAAGCGGTTAAGGCAAGGGACCTTGGAATAGGGGTGGCTGTCATAACTAATATGTTAACATTTGTACCTTTTTGAGTGATTTCATATCTTTGTTTTACACCAAATTTATGTTGTTCATCTATTACTGCTAGAGACAAGTTTTTATATGTGACATTTTTAGAAATCAATGCATGCGTGCCAACAATAACTTTAACATGACCATTTGCTATACTATTGATAACTTCTGTTCTTTCTTTTTTATTATGATTTGATCTAGATGCACCTAATAATAACGCAACATTTATATTCATTGGAGCAAGGAGTTTTTTTATGGTGTTGTAATGTTGTAAAGCCAAAATTTCGGTAGGTACTAAAAGTACGGATTGAGATCCATCAGATATAGAGTGTAACATTGAAATTAATGCTACTATTGTTTTACCTGAGCCAACATCACCTTGTAGCATTCTAACCATGGTCTTTTGGTTTTGAATATCTTTTTGAATTTCGTTAACAACTTCATTTTGATTTTCAGTTAACTTAAAAGGTAAATTTTTATACAATTTTTCTATTACTTGAGAATTATTGGCAGGTGATAAATTATTATTAATTTTAGTTATTTTTTTTTTAATTAATAACATTGATATTTGGTTTGCAACCAACTCATCAAAAGCAAGTCGCTTTCTATAAATACTATTCAGATCGGCGTCTTTAACATTTGCCGGATTATGTATTTTAGTAATAGAAGTCTGCCAATTTTTAAATTTATATTTCTCTATTACTGCGTGTGATAACCATTCTGTCACAATAGGTATTTTTTTTATAGATTGATTTATAATTTTAAAAATAAACTTTTGATTAACGCCATGAAATAGAGGATAAATAGGTTCAATTTTAGGTATTTCATTACTTGTATTATTTGAAACCACATAATCAGGATGAACCACTTGACCTAAACCATTATAACTTTCAAATTTCCCACTTATAATAATTCTATTTCCAACCTTATAGATATTTTTCAAATACTGGGTGTTTTGGCCAAAATATATAATATCTAATCTTATACTTTTTTCTTCATTTATGCCAAAAGTAACTATTTTTGAAATATTATTTCTTTTTCTAAAATTATAGTTTGGAATATTAACTTCTATTATCTCAACTTCACATGTTATAATTTCTCCATGATTTATATTTTTTAAAGATGTATTTTGAAAACGGTTAACAGATTTAATTGGTAAATAAAATAGTAGATTAATAATATAAGGACCAATTTTTTTTTCTAATAACTTTAATTTTTTTTCCCCAACTCCATCTATATTAAGTAATGAAGAAAACAATTGAAAAATATTTTCAGGTCTTTTGATGATTAAATTAGACAAGAAATTAAAATCCTTTATTTATAATTATACTCACTTAAATTTATTTTATATAAAACGAGAAAAAATTGAACAATAGAAGTGTTTTTATAAAAAAGCTATTATACAGATCTAAATATACAGGAACACGTGAAACAGATATCTTACTTGGTAACTTTGCAGAGAGTAATTTAGATAATTTAAGTGACGAATATCTTATATCTTACCAAAAATTACTTGAATCTGGAGATCCAAGAATATGGCGTTTATCAATTGATGTTGAAAAAACTAATTCTGATAAAGAAAATTATATTATTAATTTGATTAGAGAATTTAAAGGTTTTTAAATTGTTTAATTTAAAATATGAAGTAAAAAAAATTAATAATATTAATGGGGTTCGAGATAGTATAATTCCATTTTTAATATCAGCACTATTAAAAAAAGGTAATATTTTTTACATCGCAAAGAATGATTTTGAATTATCTAATATTTATAAATTTTTATCGCATAATTTTGCAGATATTAATATTTTCAAAATTCCTGCATGGGACTGTCTTCCATATGATATTTCATCGCCAAATTTTAGTATTACAAGTGAACGTATAAAATCTTTTTCAAAACTTTGCTTTTTAAAAAAAAATAAAGAAAAAAATTTTTTTTTAACAACTATTAACGCTTTGATAACTAAAACTGCTCCAAGAGATTTTTATAAAAAAAATTTTATTTCCTTATCTAATAAAACTGAATATTCTCTAAACACATTAACTAATTTTTTAATCAATACTGGATATAAAAGAGTTCAAACGGTAAGGGAATTATGTGAATTTAGTTTAAGAGGAAGTATTTTAGATGTTTTTCCAATTGGATACTCCAAAGCTTTTAGGATCGATTTCTTTGGTCAAACTATTGAAACAATAAAAGTAATGGATCCACTCACACAAAGATCTAGCGTTCACGTTGAAAATATTAATATTTATTCCTCTAATGAATATTTATTGAGTGAAGAAAATATTGAAAATTTTAGAAAAAAATTTAGAAGTTTATATGCTAATCAATGCATTAAGAATTCTATTTACGAAAAAATTTCATCAGGTATTGGATTTAATGGAATAGAACATTATTTACCATTACTTCATAAAGAACCTTTATGTTCAATTTTTGAATTTTTGCCAAAAGATCAAGAGATTACTTTTTTATTAACTAAAAATTTTTATAAATTAATTGCTGAAAGAGAATCAGAAATAAAACATTTCTGTGAAGAAAGAAAAACAGAAAATCCTGAATATAATTTAATCTCAATTGAAGATTTATACTTAACTAACGAAAATTTAAAAGATTATTTAAAATCATTTAAAACAATTAATTTAAATGAATTTGATCAAATTGAAAACAAAGATAATCATGAAATTAATTTGTACTCTAAACCATTAATAATTTCTAAATATATAGATACAGAAGATACTAATAAAATAAATAATTTTGTTAAATTTTGTATAAAAAAAAGTTTAGATAATAAAAAAATCATCATAATTACTGAAGAAAATTCTAGTATTAACAACCTAATTCATTTTTTTGAAGAAGATCTAAATAATAGTAATATCAAATTTGAAATTATTGAAATTAAAGACTTAATTTTTGATGAACTTATAACTAATTTTAATTTTTCATATTCTCCATATTTAGAGAGCTTCGAAGTTAATGACCATTTAATTATTTTTGATCGTGATATCTTTGGAATGCCAGAAAAAAAGAAGAAATCATGGAGAAGAAAAACAGAAAATTTTCTGAAAGACTTAAATACCATTGAAGCTGGTGACTTAATAGCACACATTGACCATGGAATAGGCCTATATGATGGATTGGAGATGATTTCTTCCACTGGTGTACGTCATGATTGCCTGAGGTTAATTTACAGTGGAGGAGACAAGTTATATCTACCAGTTGAAAATATGAATTTGTTAAGCAGGGTAGGTGATACGAATTTTTCACGAGATCTTGATAAACTTGGTGCCGCTAATTGGCAAAATAGAAAGGCAAATGTCAAAAAGAAAATTAAGGATATGGCTGAGAAATTAATAAGAGTAGCAGCTCAAAGAGAAATAATATCAACAGAAAAACTATTTGTTACTGAAGATTATAAAAGTTTTTCTCGAAAATTTCCGTTTCAGTTAACTGATGATCAAGAAAGGGCTATCAATGATGTAATTTTAGATTTAGAAACTGGCAAATTAATGGATAGATTGATTTGTGGTGATGTCGGTTTTGGTAAAACTGAAGTTGCATTAAGAACATCTTTTATTTTAGCAAATTCTGGTTACCAAGTAGCTTTAGTAGCCCCAACTACAATTTTAGTAAAACAACATTATAAAAGTTTTTCTGAGAGGTTTAAAACAACTTCATTAAACATCTCTTCCTTATCACGAATGACTAGTGTAAAAGATAGAAACAAAATAAAAAATGACCTTAAAACTGGTGAAGTTAATATTGTAATTGGAACACATGCTTTACTTTCTAACGACGTGGATTTTAATAATTTAGGATTGCTAATTATAGATGAAGAGCAACATTTTGGGGTTGCGCAAAAAGAGAAAATTAAAGAACTCCAAGGAAACATTCATGTGTTGACACTATCAGCAACTCCAATTCCAAGAACACTTCAGTTATCTTTGTCTGGACTTAAACAACTTAGCTTAATCACCACTCCTCCTGTTAACAGATTATCAATAAGAACCTTCGTCTTAGAGTGGGATAAAGTTGTGCTATTAGATGCTTTAAATAGAGAAAAAAATAGAGGCGGACAGACTTTTATAGTCTGCCCTAGAGTTAAAGATATAGATAGCTTGTATGATAGAATAAAAAAAATGGTTCCTGATTTATCAATTAGTGTTGCACATGGGCAAATGAAGATAGATGAATTAGATAAATCAATTAATTTATTTTCAGACGGTATCACAGATATTTTGATATCCACTAATATCATTGAATCTGGAATTGATATACCTAATGCGAATACAATAATAATCCATAAAGCCGATATGTTTGGCCTTTCTCAATTATATCAACTTAGAGGTAGAGTTGGTCGTAGTAAAACTCGTGCTTATTCTTATTTTACAATTGATAAAGATAAAATTTTACAAAAGAAATCTCAGCAAAGGCTAGATGTGATAAAAACACTTGATAATCTTGGAGCAGGTTTTTCCCTAGCAAGTTATGATATGGATATTAGAGGGGCAGGTAATCTACTTGGTGATGAACAATCTGGACAAATTAAAGAGGTAGGGGTTGAGTTGTACCAAGATATGTTAAAAGATGCTGTAAGTTCATATAAAGAGGGTGGTAAATCCATTGAAGAAACTTGGTCTCCTTCGATATCTCTTGGGCTACCAGTTCTTATTCCAGAAACATACGTTTATGACCTTTCTACCAGAATGTCTCTTTATAGGAAGGCAGGTGAGCTATTAAACAAAGAGAGTATAGATAATTTTACTGAAGAGCTTTTTGATAGATTTGGACCTCCACCTATGGAAGTTAATAATTTATTAGCTACTTTGATGATTAAAAATAAATGCCTTAAAAATAAAATAAAAATTATAGATGCCGGACCCAAAGGTATTTTAATTGGTTTTAAAAATAATTATTTCAAAGATGCAGATAAACTACTTAAATGGATAAATGACAAATCTGGTTTAATAAAAATTAGACCTGATCAAAAACTTTTTATTCAAAAAAATCTAAAAACGCGGGATGATAAAATAGATATAGTTGTAGATATTATAAGTCAGTTAGAATTGTTAAGCGTTTAGTCTAGATTCGACAATCAAAAGTACCTTTGGCTGTGTCATCAGCATAAGTTTTTATTTTGATTAACACAACTTTATTATGATTTTTACAAATATTTTTAATTTTATCTTTTATATTTGAAGGAATTTTAGTTATAGAATTTTTTTCAATTTTCCATTTAATTTCAAATGGTTTTTCTTGATAGGTTATAGGAGGTAATACTATATTTTCTTTGTTTGAGATCTTAGTATGTTTATTGCAGTTTGATAAAAATAATAATAAGCACATAATTATTAGAACTTTATACATTCTTAAAACCTCCTATTTATCTTAATAGATTAAAATAATGTAAAATATTATTTTTGAAACATTTGTTTCAAATAGTGGAAAAGGATTTTACCAAGTTCCAACGTTTTTCATACTTGACCATGGCTCTTTTATTTCAAGATTTTTACCTTGTTGAAGTAATTCAATAGAAATATTATCAGGTGATTTAACAAAAGCCATTCTTCCTTCTCGTGGAGGTCTATTAATTGTTACGCCTGTATCTATTAATTTTTGACAAGTATCATAAATATTTTCCACTGAAAGCGCTAGATGACCAAAATTTCTTCCAGAATCATATTTTTCTGGCTCCCAATTATAGGTTAGTTCAATTTCTGGAGAACGAGTTTCTTTTGCATTTTTTTCATCTTCTGGAGCCGCAAGAAAAATTAAAGTAAATTTGCCTTCAGGAACATCTTTTCTTCTAATTTCAACTAAACCAAGCTTGTTACAAAAAAAGTCTATTGATTCATCTATATTAGTTACTCTAATCATTGTATGTAAAAATTTCATATTAAATCCAAAATGTTAAATAAATATATTATATAGATAATACAATTTAATTAATTATACTACTATCATTACAAATAGTATCAGAGATTTTTATGAATTTAGAAAAATATGAAGTTGGGTTTAATATACCAGCAACCATTGGTATGGAAGTTAAAGACATACAAACGCCTTCATTAATTATAAATTTCAAAGTTTTTCAAAATAATATTATAAAGATGAAAAATTTTATTCTAGAAAATAATGTCAAACTTAGACCTCATGCAAAAATGCATAAATCAATTGATGTCGCAAACTATCAAATCAACTATGGTGGCGCTCACGGAATTTGTTGTCAAAAAGTTAGTGAAGCAGAAATTTTTGTAAGAGGTGGCATTAAAGATATTTTAATAACTAATCAAGTTACAGACTTATATAAGATTAATAGATTAACTAAAATGGCATCAAAAGAATTAAAATTAGGTTGTTGTGTTGATAATGCAGAAAACATTATAAATATTCAAAGATCAGCAGAAAAAAATAACGCACAAATTGATATATATATAGAGTATGATTGTGGAGCAAATCGATGTGGTGTAAGTTCATTTGATCAAATTAATGAACTTTTAAATTTACTTAAAAGAATGAAAAATTTAAGTTTTGTAGGTTTTCAGGCTTATAATGGCTCAATACAACATATTGAAGATTTTGATTTAAGAAAAAAACAAGTAAAAAAAACAATTAAAAAAATTAAATATTTAAAAACAACTTTTAAACAATATAGTCCAATTATTACTGGTGTTGGAACAGGTTGTTTTGACTTAGAAGTCAGCGAAGATGTATATGACGAAATACAAGTTGGTTCATATGCCTTTATGGATGCTCACTATTCATCCCTAAAACATAATTATGAAACAAATAATACTAATAATTTTGATAACTCATTATTTGTTCTATCTGGCGTAATGTCTAATACATTAGGAAATCATGCAATTGTAGATGCCGGTCTAAAATCAATGTCGGTAGATAGCGGGTTGCCTTTAATAGTTAATGACGGATTAGAATATATAAAATGTTCTGATGAACATGGTGTGTTATCTGACCCTACTAATTCTCTTAAAATAAATGATAAAGTTTTTTTAATTCCCGGACATTGTGATCCCACGTGTAATCTTCACGATTGGTATGTTGTAATTGATGAAAAGAAAGTTGTAGATTTGTGGCCAGTGTCAGCCCGTGGCTTCAGCTTTTAACAATAAATTTATAAGATTTAATGTTAATTAAAATTTAATTGTATGGCGGATGGGTTGATAGGCAGTCAGTATGATCATTACCTTTGCAAGTGAGACCGCTACAAATCTATCAATATCTGCCTATTTATTTGTCAAACCTAAATTATTTAGCTATATTTACATCTTTAGTATTGAAGTATTTATTTCTTGAATATTATTTATTAACAAAACTTTCAGCTTAATTTTTCTTTTTAAAGGGTGCTTTGATGTCACAGCAAAATGGTTCGTATGGCGAGTGGATACTTAAATACAGATTTCTAGTTTTAGGTCTCATTACATCTGTAACTTTGATTGCCGCTGCAGGCGCCCAATTTCTCTATTTTGACAATGATTACAGAGTGTTCTTTGGTAAGGAAAACCCTCAACTTAAAGCATTTGAACAAATTCAGCAGACCTATACCAAGATTGATAACGTTAACTTTGCCGTTGATCCAATTTCAGGCAAAGCTAACGCGCCTGAGGTACTGGCCGCTGTTGAGGAGTTGACTGACATTGCGTGGCAACTTCCTTTTTCAATCCGAGTTGATAGCCTTTCAAATTATCAGCATACCGAAGTTGAAGGTGATGATTTGATTGTCAGGGATTTATATACTGATGCAATTTCAATGAACGCTAATGAGCAAGCTCTGGTTGATAATGTTAGCACGACTGAGCCAGCTCTGGCAGGAAAAATTCATGATAAGCAACACCGGGCTACATCGGTAAATGCAACCATTCAAATGCCAGGAAAGAAAGCTGACGAGGTTGCCATTGTGGCGGCCGCTGCACGCAAAATGGCTGCCAAGATCGAAGCGAAACATAACGTCAAAATTCGTTTGGGTGGTGTTATTTTTCTTAATAACGCTTTTTTGGAGTCATCAATGCTGGACATGGCAACATTAGTGCCGGCGATGTATTTGGTCATTTTGATTGTAGCTTATTTATTGCTTAGATCTATAATGGCAACATTTTTGGTGCTGTTTGTTGTTGTGCCAAGTATCATGTTGGCTATGGGTGTTGGAGGGTGGATGGGCATAGGACTGACACCGCCATCGGCCAGTGCACCAACCATTATCACCACCCTTGCGGTCGCCGACTCAATCCATTTGTTGGTAAGTATGTTCAACCGAATGCGGGCAGGGCATAGTCAACGCGACAGCTTGCTTTACAGCATAAGAGTTAATGGTAAACCTATTTTTCTAACTAGTCTGACAACGGCTCTGGGTTTTCTGTCAATGAATTTTTCAGATTCCCCACCGTTTCACGACCTGGGTAATATAACAGCAATAGGCGTTATGGCTGCCTGGATATTTTCAATTGTTCTATTACCTATTCTCATCAGTTTTGTGCCGCTGAAATCTAAAGCTACTTTGGCAAAGCTTGATGATAAAATGGGAAAGCTTGGTGTATATGTCGCTTCGCGTTATAAGTCGGTTCTAACTGCCAGCGTTATTATCTCAGTCAGTATTCTGTCACTTATTCCACTCAATGAAATCAATGATGACTTTGTAAAATATTTTGACGACTCAGTACAGTATCGTCAAGATACAGACTGGATCAGTAGCAATTTAACCGGTGTCAATCAGGTACAATTTAGTTTGCCTGCTGGCGAATCCAATGGTGTTAGCGATCCGGTCTTTATTGAAAAAGTATCTAATTTTACCGCTTGGGCGCATAACGAGCCTGTGGTAACACACGTCCAATCTATTTCAGACACTTTTAAGCGTCTTAATCGTGATTTGAACGCTGGTGATCCGGCTTTTTACCGAGTGCCCGATACACGGGAACTTGCCGCTCAATACCTTCTTTTATATGAGTTATCCTTGCCATTCGGTTTGGATTTGAACAATCAACTTGATATCAGCAAATCATCAACACAGGTTATTGTCACAATTGACGATATGACCACGAATGAACTTCGTGCCTGGATTGCTCGGGCTGAAAGCTACCTTAAGGATGAGCTTGATATTAACCTGACAGCTGTCGGACCCACTGTAATGTTTGCTTATATTTCCGAACGTAATATTCAAAGTATGCTGCTAGGAACCCTTGTTGCAGTTTTTCTGATTAGTGGTGTTATTCTAATTGCCTTACGTGATGTCCGGCTTGGAATCATCAGCTTGATACCTAATCTGCTGCCTGCGGCACTCGCCTTTGGCCTTTGGGGTTTGCTTGTGGGGCAGGTCAATATGGCTGTCGCTGTTGTTGCGGGTATGGCGCTTGGCGTTGTGGTTGACGATAGTGTTCATTTTCTTAGCAAATATCAGATTGCTCGTCGCGAATTAAATCTGTCTGCGCATGATGCTGTCATTTCTGCCTTCAATGGTGTTGGTACGGCACTTGTTGTCACAACCCTGATACTAACAGCTGGTTTTGCTATTCTGGCTCAATCTACTTTTGGCGTGAACAGCAATATGGCAATGTTAACAGGCATAGCCCTTGTTATAGCTTTGATTGCTGATATGACTTTACTTCCTGCATTGCTGATTGCCCTTGATAAGGATAAAAAAGAAACCACACCGGTAATGGGTACTAAAGAAGCACCGCAAAATGCTTAAGCTATGATGTTGTCTATGGAGACTAAAATGAAACTCGCTACTGTAACCACTTTTGTCGCTATTGCCTCTGCCGTTACGATAACGGCGGCAATTGCCTCGCCTGAAAAAGGACTAGAGATTGCGATTGAAGCAGATAGCCGCGACAAGGGGTTTGGTAATTCAACCGCCCAGATAAAAATGATTTTAATGGATAAATATGGCCAATCAACTGAACGAGCTATCCGCAATAGGACGTTTGAGGGTGATAACGAAGGTGATAAGTCTCTGGTGATATTTGATAGTCCAGGGGATGTGCGTGGCACAGCTTTCCTTTCGCATACAAAAAAGGCTGACTCGGATGATCAATGGTTATATTTGCCAGCTCTAAAACGCGTTAAGCGTATTGCATCCTCAAATAAGGCAGGTCCTTTTATGGGTAGTGAATTTTCGTATGAAGATATCGCCAGTCAGGAAGTTGAAAAATACACCTATAATTATCTGCGTGATGAAGAGTTGAATGGTCTTAACTGTTTTGTTGTTGAATATGATCCGGTTGATCGCAAAAGTGGCTATAAGCGCCAGATCGTTTGGATGGATAAGGCTGAGTACCGCGTTCACAAAATTGATTTCTATGACCGGAAAGACGCACTTTTGAAAACGTTGACCTATGAAGATTATAATCAATATCTAGATAAATTCTGGCGGTCTAATCGTTTGGTTATGATTAATCACCAGACAGGTAAGAAAACGGAACTCGTGTTTGCCGATTGGAAATTTCAGACCGGTATGACCGAACGTGATTTTGAAAAATCCGCATTAAAACGGACACGATGATTACGTATTGTGCTCGTTGCTTTGCTATTGTCCTTTTGTTAACACAACCAGCTTTTGCTGGTAAGGTTAATGGCACGCTTTCATCACGGCTAGATTTTTATCCTGATCATGCTGATGGTACGGCGTCAGAAGGGCGTTCGGTGGAAGTAAAGATTGATGCCTTTCATGATTTTGAGGGAAGTCGAATTGTGGGTGAGTTCATTCTCCGTAGGGATAAAAAAGATAGTGGTCGCCGGATCACTGAAGCTCGACAGGCTTATTTTCGTAGTCCTTTCGCCGGATTTGATTTTTTTGTTGGAAATCGTCAGGAATTTTGGGGTAAGGCAGAAAGTAAAAATGTCGTTGATGTTATTAATCAGTCCGATGCTGCAGCAAATGAGGGTAAATCAGGTAAACTTGGGGCACCATCTATATCTGCTGAACGCTATCTAGATATTGGTGACCTGCAACTTTGGTATATTTCTAGTTTTCGAGAAAAAACATTTAATGATAGTGACGCTCATCCGAGTATTGGAGTTACGGTCAATTCTGCACAATATGCGCGTAAGGATGGCAAGGATGCAGATGACTTTGCGGCACGCTTGTCTAGCTTTGCTGGAGATTGGGATCTAGCAGGAAGTGTTTTTTACGGTACCGCTCGTGATCCCATTTTGTCTGTCATTAGTAATGGAAGTTTATTAAACCCCTATTACGCTTTACAAAAATCGATAGGATTTGAAGCTCAATATACTGGCAATGTAACATTGCTCAAATGGGAAAGCCTTCATGGCACCCAAAGTAGCTTAATTGGCGCACATGATTTTGCGGCGGCTGTTGCAGGGATTGAATATACTTATTACGGAGCATTTGAAACAATATGGGATATTGGCCTGATTGGTGAAATTCAACATGACGACCGTCCACAGGCCGTAGCCAATCAATTTTGTGTTGCGGGTGTAAGGCTTGTATTTAATGACATTGCAGACAGTAAGTTCTTATTTTTGGCATCACTGGATCGTAAAAACGATCAGTCCTTTGTTTCTTTGGAAGCTTCGAGAAGGATCAATGATGTCACCAGTGTCAAATTGACCAGCCAGTTTTATAATGCACGCACGGCCACGTCTGCATTTGGGCAGCTATCGGATGATGATGCAATTACTTTAACGCTAAATATATTTTTTTAGAACAAATATGTTTTTTAGTAAACTTCAATAAAAATAAGGATTATTGTACCTATTTCGTAATAAACATTGATCAAAGTTTACAAGTTGTTCTACCAACTTATTTACAAATAATTAAATAAGCCTATATTTATATTAAGTATTTACTCAGTCAAGTTTTTGTTATTCTTTAGTCATTATGCTTCGGATGGATGTTAATTTTATAGAAAATCTATACCCCAATTGGTGGTTTTGAGATCTAAACTAAAATGCTAATTTTTTCACTCATAGTAATTATAATATTTGGAAATTTGGTTTATGCTTATCAATGTATTTTCCAAACACGCAAGTACATTGAGAAATATGGCTTCGGTGAAGGTAGCGCAATTATGACGAGACTTGTTGGTACTTTTGCTGCCGGCTTTGCAGTCACTTTAGCTATTGCTTTGTTCACTTCTATTGAAGGCGCTTGGTTACTATTTGTCTATGGTTTTGTGCAGGCATGTATTGGCGCTGTTGTTTGCTTTCAAACTATTCATAGTTATTGGGGTTCTGTTGATGGGATAAAGACATCTGCTGAAGGGTACGTCGCCCCTGCTATAATAGCATTTTTAAACTTAATGGTGCTTGTTACTGGTTGGGACATTCTGTTTAAAATATGACCGCTACATCGTAATGAATTTTTTATTGAAATGTGTGATATGTTAAATAAGGAATAATTAATTAGAGATATTTAAATGAATGATAGCAAAGTACCTGAATGGCTATTAAATGCATTTAATAGAATTATTGAACATATGAATGAAGACCATTCTAATTCTATTGTTTCAACATTAAATGCCCAACATGGCATTAAAGATAAAAATGCAAAAATGGAAAAGTTACAAGTTAATGGTTACTTTGCTTTATCAAATCAAAAATTATATTTTTTAAAATTTGAACAAATATGTAATACGGCTGAAGAATTTAAGGCAGAACTTATTAAGCACGCTGAAAAGTATAGAATTTATGAATTGTAGTTTTTGTGATAGAAAAGCTTCATATAAAGAGGAAGGCAGTACAAGAAGCACAAAATAACGTTTAAATCTTTACTTCTTTACAACGTTGTTATTATTTGTTTTAACAACGTTTTTTTATGCCTGGCAGATATTTTGGAACTACTTTTTGTTTAAAATATGAATCGACTAAGTTTTCTATAATTTTTGATAGCCAATCTACCATTTTTTTCCCTTTAAAATTTTTAATGTATGTTACACAATCACATATTTATTATAGTTTTATTACAAAGATAATAAAGTTAATATATTACTGAACATAGTTGGGTGACTATAAGATTTAGAAATTGTAGAATGTTAAACTTAAATTTTTGTTAGAAAATTACGTTAATAAAAAATAAAATTTAAATTAAAACACGAGTAAATATTTTTAAGCTAAATTAATTTATATTTAATACAAAGGCTAAAATATTTAAAGTCAAGCCGTCCCAGAAATGGTCCTAAATTTAGAATTAATGTTATAAATATATAATAAAATCAATATGTTATGAATATACTAATGGCGGATGGGGTGGGATTCGAACCCACGGAAGGCTTTCACCTTCGCCGGTTTTCAAGACCGGTACTTTCAACCGCTCAGTCACCCATCCAATAAAGGATTAATTAAACTAGCTTAATATTGATAGCAAGTAATATTTAAAATTATTATTAAACTATTTATTCTACTCATGTCCTTTAATAAAATAATTTTTCCTTGTAATTAAAAATTAAGATATGCTTAATAATCATACTAGGGAGGATATCAATGGCCATAATTAAAACGTTTAAATTCTTTCTATATATACTAATATCATTAGTTTTATTATCTACTCAAGCTTTTTCAAATGACTCATTCAGTGATTTTGTTACAGGTATATCAAATGAGGCTGAAAGAAAAGGAATTTCCTTAAAATTAATTAAAGATTTTAAAACTAATGTTGCGTTTATTCCTAGAGTAATTGAGTTAGATAGATCGCAGCCTGAGTTTAAATTAACCTTAGACCAATATCTTGCCAGGGTTGTAACTTCGTCAAGAATTAAAAAAGCAAATGGCAAATATAAAAAAAATAAAAAAATATTAAAGGTAATTAGCAAACATTATGGAGTTCAAGCTCGTTTTTTAGTTTCTTTATGGGGAATAGAAACAGATTTTGGAAGATTAACTGGTGGTTTTCCTGTTGTTTCAGCTCTGTCTACATTGGCATTTGAAGGCCGAAGACATGAATATTTTAAAAAAGAATTATTTAATGCTCTTAAAATTATAAATGACGGGCATATCACATTAAGTAAAATGACTGGATCATGGGCAGGAGCCATGGGACAATGCCAATTTATGCCATCAAGCTTTATAAATTATGCAAACGACTGGGATAAAGATGGAAGTAAGAATATTTGGACATCCAAACCAGATGTTTTTGCTTCTGCTGCTAATTATTTAAATAAGGTAGGATGGTCAGATAAAATAACTTGGGGTAGGAAAGTTTATATAGGTCAATTCAATAAGGAATTAAAAGAAAATAAATATTATTTATTAAATAAATGGTCATCAAGTGGGATTTTAAATAACAACAAAACAAAATTACCAAATGTTAAAATAAAAGCTCGTCTTATTGTACCCAATGATTATGGAAATTATGGATATTTAGTTTATAGTAATTTTGAATCTCTTTTGAATTGGAATAGATCAAATTATTTTGCAATAGCTGTAGGTAAATTATCGGATTCTATTGATGAAAATTAATTTATTTTATATTAAGCAACTTAGTTTTTCTAAAAAAAATTCTTTAAAATTTAATCAAATTTATATTTTATTTTCAATATTTTTAATACAAAGCTGTACTTCAGGCGTTGAAGTGGCCGCAAACTTAGGTAAAAAATACTTAATTCCAAAAGAAGAGAGAACTATTACAGCTAAACCAATTTATAAAATTGGTAATAAGTATAACGTGAAAGGAAAATTCTATTTTCCTAAAAAAAATCTATCTTATAATAAGACTGGTATTGCATCTTGGTATGGACCAAAATTTCATGGAAAGCTAACAGCTAATGGTGAAATTTATAATCAATATGCATTAACTGCAGCTCATAAGACTCTGCCTTTACCTAGTGCAGTCAAAGTAACTAATTTACAAAATAATAAATCAATTATTTTGAGAATTAATGATAGAGGACCTTTTGTAAATAATAGAATTATTGATTTATCTTCTAAAGCAGCCGATATTTTGGATTTAAAAAAAAATGGAACTGGACTTGTTAGAGTTACAATACTTAAAGATAAAAGTTTGCTTCTTGAAAAGTTAGCAAAAAATGGATCTTTTCCTGAAATTATAGACTTACCTAAAGCTGAGCTACCTGTAGTAAACATTCCTCAAACAACTTCTGTTAAAATTGATGGGACAAATAAAAAATATAAATCAATTAAAAAAAAAATAAAATATGACCTTAATAATTTAAAAAATGAATATAAAATATTTATACAGTTAGCATCTTTTAGCTCATCTCAAAATGCTAAAATTATGAAAGAAAAAGTTTCATACATAGAAAAAGTAAAAATATATAAAAAAATAATTAGGAACAAAACTTTTTATCAAGTTAAAGCAGGGCCTTTTGAAAATGTTAAAAAAGTTGACGAACTTCATTCATTGTTATTACAAAAAGGGATGCAAGGTGCTAAAATTATTATTGAATAAATTTATATAGGTAATTTATGTTTAAAATAATTGATAGATATTTTTTTTTCTTTAATGTTTTTTTAATTTTTATCACATTAAATATAAAATCATCATTTTCTAACATATTAGATATTACAACTCCTGCTAAGCAAGTAATGATTTATGATCATGAAGCTAATGAGGTTTTGTTTGAAAAAAATGCTGATGATCCTATGAAACCAGCATCTATGGCGAAGGTCATGACTGCTTATATTGTGTTTGATAGAATTAAAGATAACTTATTAAATATGTTAGACACTTTTTTAGTATCAGATAAAGCTTGGAGAATGGGAGGTTCGAGATCTTTTCTTGAACTTAATACTAATGTTTCAATTAAAGATTTATTATTAGGCTTAATCGTTCAATCTGGGAATGATGCTGCGGTTGTTTTAGCTGAAGGTATATCTGGTGATGAAGAAGCTTTTGCAAGAGAAATGAATAGGTATGCTAAAATAATGGGTATGAATAACACTTATTTCACAAATTCAACTGGATGGCCTCATCCAGATTTACAGACTACATCAAGAGATCTTGTTATATTAACCAAAAGAATTATTCAAGATTTTCCTATATTATATAAATTATTTGAAGAAAAAATATTTACTTACAATAAAATTAAGCAATCTAACAGAAATCCACTTTTATACACTATGAATGGTGCAGACGGACTTAAAACTGGTCATACAAACGAATCTGGTTATGGTTTAATTGGTTCTGTAAATAGGAATAATAGAAGAGTAACTGTTGTTATAAACGGACTTAATAGTAAGAAAAAGAGAACATTTGAAAGTAAAAGGCTTTTTAACATTGTTTTTAGAGAAACTGCTCTATTATCTTTATTTAATGAACAGAACTCGCTTGTTAGAGCTAATGTTTGGCTCGGTAAGCAATCAGAAGTAGATTTGATAGCGAAAAAACCGTTTAAAAAAATTGTTTCACCACTAGAATTTAATAAAACAAAAATCAAAGCTGAGTGGATGGATCCAATAGCAGCACCAATTCGTAAAGGTGATGTTATTGGAAGTGTATATATTTCAATCCCTGGGAAAAAAGCCATTAAAGAGGATCTTATTTCTGTTCAAAATATAAATAAGATGTCGTCTTTGGTAAGAGTTAAATCAATTTTAAAGTTTTTGCTCTACGGAGATATTGTTGATAAATAATGAACATAAAACTAGTATAAAAAAAGGTCTATTTATTTCCTTTGAGGGAGGCGAGGGTGTTGGAAAAAGTACACAAATAAATTTACTTAAAAAGTTCCTTTTAAAAAAAAGTTATAAAGTAATATCAACAAGAGAACCTGGAGGCACTAAGGAAGGTGAATATATTAGAAAATTTTTAGTTTCTGGAGATAAAAATGCTTTGGACAGTTATTCTGAAGCATTAATATTTAATGCATTGAGAAGAGAACATATAAATAAGTTAATCAACCCCGCAATTCAAAATAGTGAAATTATACTATGTGATAGATATGTAGACTCAACAATTGTGTATCAAGGATTAGTTGGCAAAATTGATGAACAGAAATTGTTTAATTTACATGATACTTATTGTTATGGACTATATCCAGATTTAACATTGTTTTTACATTTAAACCCTAGAATTGGATTAGATAGAGCTAACAAAAGAAATAATAAAAATGAAAATAGATTTGAAAAACTAGGTTTAGATTATCACCAAAAAATTCTAGATGGATTTAATATTTTGTATAAAAAACATCCAAAAAGAATAGTTAAAATTGATGCAAGTGAAACTAAAGAAATTATATCTGATAATATTAATTTTCATGTTTCAGAATTACTTAATATAAATGATTAAAGATCTGGAAAATAAGAGTTTTGTAAGTGATAGAATAAAAAAACAAATTATTTCAACAATTTGTTCGAATACAATTAACTCCTTCATTATTGGTGGGTCAAAAGGTTTAGGTAAAAAAAACTTTATATTTAAATTGTGTAAATTTATGTTGTGTCATTTTGAGCTGAATGATGAAATTAGTTCTGAAATATTTGAGGTTAATCAATTTTGCTTAGACAAAACAAATATTAGTAAATCTTATTATTTATTTGAAAACAATTCACATCCAGATTTTTTTTACTTATGTAAAGAAGAAAGTGGAGACATAAAAAAAATACCAATCGAAAAAGTAAGAAATTTAAAATCTTTCTTCTATAAAACATTTTCAGTTTCAAAAGTTAAGATCGCTATAATTGACACGGTTGAAGATCTAAGCTTGAATTCTTTAAACTTACTATTAAAAACAATAGAAGAATTACCACAAAAATCCTATATTTTTATTATCTCCAATAATCCTATCAATATTATCGAAACGATAAAATCTAGATGCGCTTTTTTTTATGTCAACTCATTATCCAAAAAAGAATTTGATGACTTTATTTATAAAAATTATAAAGATAAATCAGATCAGGAGATTTTATTTTTAAAAAACATGTCTTTTGGTTCGCCAAAAAATTCATCTGACATTATTAAAAATAATATATATACTTTATATGAATATATTCTTGAAGATCTAATTAAATCCAAATCTTTTTTAAATTTAAGCGAAACAGTTCTTAGTAAATTAAATTCAAAAGAAAATAATTTTACGTTAGATGTTTTAAATTTAATTATAAATGATCTCATTATAAAAACAGTTTTTTATAATGAATATAAAAATTTTTTAGATTCCACCTTAAACAAAGAAAAAGAATTGATTTTAGAAATTTCAAATAACTATAAACCTGATAAACTCCTAAATTTGAATTCACAAATATACAAAAACATGCATTTTGCTAATTTATTAAATTTAAACAAATCAGATGTTTTAATTGATTCATTTAAAGATTTTTGTGGTATATAGTTTTTTTTAAGGATTTTATATGAGTTCTAATTATTATATCACCACTCCAATTTATTATGTCAATGACGTGCCTCATATTGGTCATGCTTATACAACATTAGCTTGCGATGTAATTGCTAGGTTTAAGAGATTAGACGGTTTTAATGTTTTTTTCTTAACTGGTACTGATGAGCACGGGCAAAAAGTTGAATTAGCATCTAAAAATAAAGGATTATCGCCTAAAGAGTTTGTTGACGAAGTATCTCAAAATTTTAGAAGTCTTTTGAAATGTATGAATTTTTCTAATGATGATTTTATTAGAACTACTGAAAAAAGACATTTAAATTCTTGTGAAAAAATTTGGAAAAAGTTACTGGAAAATGGATCTATATATTTAGATAAATATTCTGGTTGGTACTCAGTAAGAGATGAGGCTTTTTATTCTGAAACAGAAATTGTTGATGGGACAGCTCCTTCAGGTGCGCCAGTTGAATGGGTTGAAGAACCATCTTATTTTTTTAATTTATCAAAATGGGAAGATAAACTTCTTAAATTTTATGAAGAAAACAATAATTTTATTTTACCAAACTCTAGAAGAAATGAAGTTATCAGCTTTGTAAAAGGAGGTTTAAAAGATCTTTCAGTTAGTAGGACTAGTTTTTCTTGGGGTGTAAAGGTTCCTAATAACGATGACCATATTATGTATGTATGGCTTGATGCTCTAACAAATTATTTATCAGCCTGTAATTATTCAAGTTCTGAGAATGATGCTCTTTCTAAATTTTGGCCTGCAGATATTCATATGGTTGGCAAAGACATAGTAAGATTTCATGCAGTTTATTGGCCTGCTTTTTTAATGGCTGCTGATTTACCATTGCCAAAAAAAATATTTGCACACGGATGGTGGACAAATGAAGGAAATAAAATATCTAAATCTTTAGGAAATGTAATTGATCCATTTGAATTAGTTGAAAAATACGGTGTTGATCAAATTAGATATTTTTTGATGAGAGAAGTTCCTTTTGGAAATGATGGTGATTTCTCTAATTCTCAACTTATCAACAGAATTAATAGTGATTTAGCGAATAGTTATGGTAACTTATTTCAAAGAGTTACCTCTATGATATTTAAAAATTGTAACGAAGTAATTCCAATTAGACCAAATGATTTTCAAGATGAAGATTTAAAATTAATTAATTCTATTAGAAATTCTTTACAAAACTATAGAAGTTTAATAGATGAACAAAAATTTGATCAATTCTTAAAAAATATTTGGTTGGTAATATCAGATGCAAACAAATATGTTGATAATCAAGCTCCATGGTCACTCAAGAAAAATGACTTTCAAAGAATGAAGGTTGTTTTGTATACGTTAATAGAGACCATAAGACAAATTTCTATAATGCTTCAACCTTTTATTCCAAATACTTCAAAGTCTATTTTGGATCATATTCAAATTCCATTAGTTCAAAGAGACATAAAGTCTATTGAATTATTTTTTGATGGGGGAATAAAAATTTCTACACCTAAATCTTTGTTTCCACGTGTTTAAGAGCTTTTTTTAAAATGATTACTGATTATTTAATAGATACCCACGCACATTTAGACTTTTCAGAACTTTATGACAGACTTGAAGAGGTTTTAGAAAATGCTAAGAAAAACAATGTAAAAAGAATTATTTCAATTTCGACAAATTTAAACAAAATAGATAAAATAATAAATTTATCTGAAAAAAATGAAGAGATTTTTTTTACTGTTGGGATACACCCAAATGAAGTTTTAAAAGATAAAAACAATTCAAATTATCATTTAATTAATAAAATATCAAAAAAATGTAAATGTGTTGGGATAGGTGAGTGCGGTCTTGATTATCACTATGGAAAAGATAGTATGAAGGAGCAAAAAATATCCTTTATTACGCAAATTAATGTAGCAAGAGACACAGGCTTACCACTCATTATTCATTCACGAGATGCTGACGAAGATATGATAAATATATTAACTAGTGAGTTTAAAAATGGACCATTTCAGGCAATTCTACATTGCTTTAGCTCTGGAAAGGAGTTAGCTTTATGTGGGCTTGATTTAGGTTTTTATATTTCGTTTTCTGGAATTGTAACATTTAATTCTGCTAAAGAAATTCAAGAAATAGCCATGCTTGTTCCTAATGACAAAATTTTGGTTGAAACAGATTCACCTTATTTATCACCTACGCCCCTGAGAGGTTCAATCAATGAGCCTAAGAATTGTTACCTAACAGCTAAATTTTTGTCAGATATTAGAAAAAGTGATTTTAATGAGTTTATCAGTCAATTATATAATAACTCCAACAAAATTTTTGATAAGTTGTACTAATGAAAAGTAATATTAAAATTACTGTTTTAGGTACTGGTACATCTGTAGGAATTCCTGCTTTAGGAAAATTAGGGTGGGGGAATTGTGATCCTTCAAATCCAAAAAATAGAAGACAAAGATGTTCAGTTCTAATTCAAAATGAAAATACTACTATTTTAGTTGATGCAGGCCCTGACATTAAAAACCAACTTATTGAACATAATATAAAAAAATTAGACGCTGTTTTTATTACTCATCAACATTCTGATCATATATCTGGTTTGGATGAATTAAGACCCTTTTATTTTTACAATAGAGAAAAAATTAAGATCTACACTAATGTAGAGACATCTAATTTTTTATTAACTAGATTTAACTATTTATTTGAAAAATCAGAATCTTCTCAATCATACTTTAGTCCTCCATTAGAATTAAAACATATAGAATATTTTGAAGAACTTAATATCAACGACATTAATATCAAATCAATTAAACAAAATCATGGCGTCATAGACACACTTGGTTTTATATTTAATGATAAGTTTGGATATTGTACTGATGTTGTTGACTTTCCTAATAATAGTTTCAGTAGTTTATATAATCTAAAAGTTTTAATTATAACTGGGTTACGTGAAAGTCCACATTTAGCTCATGCACATTTTGACTTATCATTTAATTGGATTTCCAAATTAAAACCTGAAATAGCTTATTTAACTCATTTAAGTCCTGAATCAGACCATGATGTTGTAACTAAATTATGTCCACCAAATGTTTATCCAGCTTATGATGGATTAATTATTGATATTTAATTACATAATATATATTATGCGACAAATTTATTTTATATTATTTCACTCCTCTATGTAAATAAGATATGTTAATAAGGTAAACAATAATATATAAGAAGGTAAATACTTATATTTATCAACTGTTTATTGTGATATCATAAAGTATTATCTTATAGAAAATTAATTTGATGAACCGATCTTTGCCCAATCAGGTACATAAGAATTGTAAGTTGTGCATCCTGATCCCACAAACATAAATGTTGCAATTAATAAAATACTAAACTTTTTAATCATGTTTTTAACCTTTTTTTAAATTTAAATTAACTAAGATACTAGATAATTACTTCAAATTTCAATATAATTTTTTTTTTAGTAATAACTTTAGGAGTTTATAATGAGTATAAATCCATACGGTAATACTTCTGGTAGAATTCATGGTGAACCTGGTTATAAAGTTAGGCCTTCATCAAAAACTGTTGATGCACACTGTCACTTACACGTGCAAGAAGCTGCTGACATTGTTCAGGGTCTTTTTGATCAGTTTGACGTCCCAGCATTTAAACATTCCAATTCAATTACAACAAAGCAAAATGTCCAACAAGTTAAAGATAGGTTTATGGACTTAACAAATGTAGAAACAAGACTTAAAAAAATGGATTCACAAGGAATTGATACACAAGTACTTATACCTGTCCCCTTTCAACATTATTGTAATATAAAAAACAATGCGGCTTACAAAGCAATAGAAACTATTAATAACAAACTCTCTAATACAGCAAATTCAAGAACGGATAGATTTGTAGCATTAGGAACTCTTCCTATGCAAAACGGAGATCTTGCTGTAAAGGAGATGAACCGATGTATTAATGATCTTGATATAAGAGGATTTCAAATAATTACATTTCAAGATGGAAAAGAATTATCACATCCTTCATATGATGGTATCTGGGAAACTGCGTGTAGTTTAGATGTACCTATTTTTTTACATCCCAATGGCTATCCAGAAGGTGAGAGATTAAAAAATCATTATTTTATTAATATTATAGGAAATCCAATGGATACAACTGTTGCTCTTCATCATTTGATTTTTGATGGAACAATGGAAAAAAATCCTCATTTAAAAATTTTTGTAGCGCATGGCGGCGGTTATCTTCCTGCATATTCTGCAAGAATTGACCATGCTTGGGGAGCAAGACCTGACTGCAGCGGTTATAACTTAAATTACAAACCTTCTGATTATTTAAAAAGAATGTATTTTGACACAGTTGTTTTTTCATTTGATCAACTAAAATATCTTATTGACCAATATGGAGCTGATCACATTGTTATGGGAACTGACTATCCATACGATATGGCTGAAGATGATCCAATTGAGCATGTTATTGGCACAGGAGGTTTGAGTGACAATGATTTTTCACTTATTACAGGAGGAAATGCATGTAAGTTGTTCAAAATATCGTAAATTTTTATTTTAGAATTTTTGTTAATGATAAGCAGGCATAAATTTTTTTGCAAATAACCTTAAATGATCTATTCCACCACCAGCGTCAACTAAAAGCAAATACCCTATTCCATTATCTTTTAACTTTTTCAAGCGTTCATGTATTTCTTCTTCAGTTCCAATTAATGCGCCATTTAAAGCTTCATCAGGTCCCTTGAATGACATTATACTTGACTGATTTTTACCATCAGGTCTTTCTGACAATTGATCAACTTTTGATCTGGCAATCATTCTTTTTTCTATGACTTCCATTTTTTCTTTTTCATCTTTAGCTATATATAAAGCCCTAGCTAGGGCTATTCTATTAAGTGTGTCGTCATTTAATTTATTCTTATTCAATTCAGATTTATGCACTTGAACCCTTTTTATGACTTCGTCTAAAGTTGAAAATTGATCAAGTAATAAATTTGCATTTTTTTTTGCAACATTTTTTATAGCTTCATGATTACCAGCAGCCATCCAAAGGGTTGGGTAAGGCGATTGATGACATGAAGGTTCAACAATAATGTCATCAAATGACCAGAATTTTCCTGTATAACTCCATTTTTTTTTGTTTTCCCAAGATTTAATCATTATATCCACAGATTCATCAAACCTTTCATTAGCTTCATTCATATCTATTTTAAAGCCTTTGAATTCATTATATCTATAACCTTTCCCTACTCCTAATTGAATTAGTCCATTAGATAATAAATCCATTGTTGCAACTTGTTCAGCTAATAAAACTGGATTATGCTATGGTAAAGTGAGAACAGCTGTGCCTAGTTTAATTTTAGAAGTTTTAGCAGCTAGATAAGTTAATAAATTTAAAGAAGCAGATACTTGACCCAAACCTGTAAAATGATGCTCTACAGTAAATGTACTTTCAAAACCTAATCTTTCTGCTTCTACATTATAATCGATCCATTCATTATAACTAAGGGAACTATCTATATCATTATTAATTTTATTAAGCTTAGCACTACCAAATAATCCAAATTTCATAAAAAAACCTCATACAGAAAATTTATTTTAAACTTAATTGATAAAAACTAAAATCAAATTATCTGATGATATATATATTTTTTTATAATTTAATATTTTATAATAATTGACTTATTAATAAAGAATTATCACTAAGGAGTGTGTTTTGGAAGTCAAACCATATGGTGCAACCGCTGCAAGAGAACATTTTGAAAGAAAAGAAAGATATAACTCTAACTTAACTATAGACGCACATTGTCACTTGCATGTTCAAGAGGCAGCAGATTTAATTGAAGATTTATTTGATCCAAATTTTGTTCCAGCTTTTAGATATACTAACGAAAAATCATCTATACAAAATAAACAACAAGGTAAAGACCGGTCAATAAATCTAACAAATATTGATCAACGACTTAAAGATATGGACAGGCAAGGCATTGATATGCAAATTTTAATACCAGTCCCCTTTCAAGCATATTATTCAATTAGAAATAAACGTGGTCACAAATCTATAGAAATTATTAACAATACTCTATCAAAAGTGGCAGTAGATAGACCAGATAGATTTCTATCTCTAGGCCATCTTCCATTACAGGATACCGACGCTGCAGTTAAAGAAATGGAAAGAGGTGTTAAAGAACTAAATTTAAAAGGGTTTCAGGTTTTAGGAACAGTTGATGGTCACGAGTTATCTGATCCTTCACTAGATGGGGTATGGGAGACTGCTCAAAAATTAGATACACTTATTTTTATTCATCCAAATGGATATCCTCAAGGAGATCGTTTGAAAAATCATTATTTCAATAATGTAATTGGCAATCCCTTAGACACAACTGTTGCTCTACATCATCTTATTTTTGATGGAACACTAGAAAAATTTCCTAATCTTAAAATTTTAGCATCACATGGAGGTGGTTATTTACCTTGTTATGCAGGAAGAATAGATCATGCATGGGGAGCTAGACCTGATTGCAAAGGTAATGATCTAAAGCACCCTCCAAGTTATTATTTAAAGAAAATGTATTTTGATACAATTGTCTTTACTTATGAGCAATTAAAATATTTAGTAAATGTTTTTGGTGCTGACAAAATTATTATGGGAACTGACTATCCTTATGATATGGCAGAAGATGATCCTATAGGTCATGTATTGGGCACTCCTGGCCTAAATGAAGAAGAGATAAAAAAGATAACAGGTATTAATGCTGCTAAATTATTAGGTGTTTATTAACTATAATAAACTCAGGGGATGATCATGATTAATCAAATTAATGTTGGTATTATTGGAACTGGATGGTGTGGTGGCATAAGAGCTAATGCGTGCGCTGATAATCCTCTTGTTGATAAGTTATATATTGCTGAAAGTAATAAAGAAAGACTTCAAGAGATAAAAAAATCACTTAAATTAGAAAGTTCTACTGATAATTGGAATGAATTAATCGATAATAAAAATATTGATACAATAATTATTTCTGCAACTCCAGAGACAACTCATTTTCCAATGGCGTTAGCAGCATTAAAAGCTGGAAAAAATGTTTTCTTAGAAAAGCCAATTGCTACAACACTTAAAGAAGCTGAAGAATTAATAGGTATATCAATAAAAAATAATGTAAAATTTACTATTGGTTATTCTCAAAGGTTTAATTCAAAATATGCTTATGTTAAAAAATCTTTAAATGAAAATTTAATTGGAGAACCAGTCACTTGTCTTGTAAGTAGGCATGTTACAAGAGAATTAGGTGAAAAAATTTCAGGTAGAACTGCCCTTTCCCCTGCTGCAATGGAATCAACTCATGATCTTGATTTTTTATTATGGTGTTTACAACCAAGAAAGCCTATAAAAGTATATAGTCAAACTTCTGGAAAATTATTCTCAAAGAATAGTAACACACCTGATCATCAGTGGATTCTTGTAACATTAGATGATGGAATGACAATAAGTGTGGGGGGTGGTTGGATTTTACCACTTGGTTACCCAAATTATTCCCACACTTGGATTGAGGTGATAGGTACTGATGGATCATTGTTTATTGATGATAGTCATAAAGATGTTCAATTAAATACTGTTCAAGATGGTATTAGATATCCAATGTCATCTATGCCAGGAGAACCCGTTGAACATACTCATGCAGGTCCAATGCATGAAGAAACTAATCATTTCGTTAATGCGGTTGCGTTAAATAAGCCAGTCTTGGTAAAACCAGAAGAGGCTAAAACAGTTATGGAATTATATATAGCAGCAGATTTATCGGCTGAAACAGGTGTACCAGTCATTTTACCAAGAAATAATTGAATTAGTAATTAATAAATTTTAATTAAAGTAATATTTAATAATACTATTATAAAACTGCTATTGCTCTGATTGGGCTTCCTGTACCTCCCCTTATTTTCAACGGTAACCCAATAAATTTAAATCTACCTTTTCCTATTAGCTTATCTAAATTTGTTAATCCTTCAATATGAGTAAAACCCATTTCTTTACAAACATTATGAACATCAAAATTATTTTTACCTGGAGTACCGGGACTCACAGCTTCAACTCCAAAGCTTGTGATATCTTGTTTTCCCAGCCATTCAGCTGAGTTTCTAGTCAAACCAGGAAAGTCGGTTAAAAATTTACTAGTGCCGTAAGTTCTGTCATAGTGAGCCATGTATAATAATACTGTGTCTTTAGGGTTAATAGTTAATTTGTCTTTTTCTAAGGCTTCTTTTAAGTCATCTATTGTTATATTAGACTTGAGAGGTTTATGAGATAAGTCTAAACAAATACCGTCTGTATAAAAATTTTCTAAAGGCATTTGATCAATAGATTTTGCATTAGGATCTGGATCAAAATGTGAAAATGCATCAACATGAGTCCCAGTATGCTCTCCCAAAGACATATACATTGATGCACACGAAAATTTTACACCATCTGCTTCTCTTATAGTTTTATGTGTTTGATATTCAGATAATACCATTGGTGGATGATTAGGAAGTGTGGGACATTTTTGATATATTTCAACAGAAAGATCAATTATTTTACTGTTCAATTTGTTCTCCAATTACTTTTGATATAAAATCAAATTTAACATATTTTAGGAATCATAAATGAAAAAAGTTGTTAAAGTTGCAGGTTATCAA
Organism: SAR116 cluster bacterium AG-335-N04; assembly: GCA_003279355.1. Classification (GTDB taxonomy): domain Bacteria; phylum Pseudomonadota; class Alphaproteobacteria; order Puniceispirillales; family Marisalimonadaceae; genus Marisalimonas. The sequence goes on along the minus strand of QBZS01000003.1, from coordinate 12,942 downwards.
GGAAAGGCATCTGTCCATACAAGGTCAATGGATTTCTTTATTAATAAATTGTCAAAGACTTTTAATTTTGAATACGAAAAAGATATAACATTATCCGGAAAAAAGGCCTCTTCTTTAATTGAACTAACCAGAAACAATAATATACAAATATCATATCTATGGTCTAGTTATTATGATAAACTATTACCAGAAATACAACTCTTGGATTTACCTTTTTATTTCCAAAATAAAAAAGAAGTAAAAACTTTAATTGATACTAAATTTAATAAATTTGTTTCGGAAAAGTTAGAAAATAACCTAAATTTAAAATTACTAGGCTTTTGGGATAATGGCGCCAGACATATTAGTACAAATCGTTCGTTTATAACTGATGAAAGTTCCTGCTTTAATCTAAAAATTAGAACAACTCCTAGCCAATTACATATAAATATTTTTAATAAAGTAGGTTTTATATCTTGTCCATTAGATGTTAGAGACTTTAAAAAAGCTTTATCAAATGGTGAAATAGATGCTCAAGAAAATCCTTTAACTAATTTTTGGAATTTTGGGGTCCAATATTCTCAAAAATACCTGACTTTGTCCTCTCATCTTTTTGGTTTTTGTCTGTTTGTTGTGAATCAGGATTTCTTTAATAAACTTCAAGATCAAGAACAAGAAATGATTTTAGAAGCAGCAAAAGAGACTATTAATTATCAATATATGTTAGCAGAAGAAGATGATTACAAACTAATTGGTATGATAAAAAAAGAAAATGTTCAAATTCGTGAAATGACAATTCTTGAAAGATCTAACTTTATAGAAAAAGTGAAAGAATTTCATAATAATTTCTTTTTGCAATTTCCTAAAATGAACTTTAATAAAGAAATTTAAAAGTATGCCTCCCCTGGCTTTATTGTTGGATCCCATTCACAATCACCAAAAGGTCCATCACCTTTGTTGGTAACATAAGCAATTCTTTTATCGTTAGTCTTACCTTCTAATAATGCTTTTTGCAGCCAATCCATTATATAATGATGACAATCTAACTTTCCCAAATTAGGAATACCCCATAATGGATGAAATTGATCTTCAATTACCCATAATTCTTTTTTACAAGTTAAATCTTCGTAAACTTCAACGGCGTCTTCTAATGGGCAAAGTGGATCAAATTCACCAGTTGCTAGTAAAGTTGGACATTTAACTTTATCAGCATATCCTTTAACAGTCATTTTTTCAGCCATTTTATCAAACTCTTCTTCATCATCCATGCCTGCCATATACATAAACATTTGTTTAAATCTTGGAGAAGAAACTGAAAATATTGTGTTATTTGGGTTAAATGTAGCTACACCACTAGCTAACGCGGCTGGCCTGTTATCATAACTTGCTAATCTGAGAGACCAATAACTGCCCATACTAACGCCATAAATGCCAATTTTCTTAGAGTCAATTTCTTCTCTAGTATCTAAATAATCTATAACAGCTGCCCCTGCTCTTTCATAATTATCCGCAACAGCTCTAATTTTTTGAATATTTGAGTTACCTTGACCAGGGCCGTCCATTGATATTACATGCATTCCTCTACTCACACCAAGACTGTTCATTACTCTTGGGAAATATTCTTTTGTTTGATCCATTCCAGGTACATATATAACGCAAGGTGCTTTTCTCCTGTCCGGTAACAGATGCAACAAGCATGAAATGGTTTTACCGTCATCAAATGGTACTTCGACTCTTTCAATTGGATAAGGCGCTAATGCAGATCTTCTATCTACCATTTCTTTTAATTTATTACTCAAGTAGATTTTAACAGGGTTGTCGTCAAAATAAATTGGGTGTTGGGCCATTCTATATGATTCAACTGCATGATCGTAATGTTCTAAAGCAGTTGCTTTAAAACCATTTTTCTCAGCAGTCATTGCTAAAGCTTCATCATGTTCAGCTTTTTTCCTCCACATTTTAGGAAGCATTCTGTAATTATGAGCTCTTGTTGGAGTTTCAGGATCGTCTCTTTCGAAATTTTGAACCCTACCCCTCATATTAAGGGCTAAATCTAACATCCATTGCTGGTTATCTCTTTTAGTTCTCATAATCAGTAACTCCTTAATTAAAATTAATATTTATATTTGGTTCTAATGCTTTACTTAAGGTTGCATGAAGGTAACAAGTCTTCTCTGACATATCTATTAACTTTTCATTATGTTCGTCACTAGCTGTGCCATTTATAAATAAATGAGTATCCAATGGAAGCATTTGAATTGACCCGTCAGAATTTTCTTTGAATGTTGCATATTGAGACATCCTTAATCCCTCTATTTCAAACTTTTGATGATGGATGTATCTATGTGTTTGTGTTAAAAAACAAAAGGAAATAGCAGCTCCCATTGTGTTTACTGGTGAAGGAGCAATTATACCATTAATATCCATACTTATTAAAAAATGTGTCATACCTGGTAAACCTAAAACTGTGTCAACTTCTATTAGATCATCTGAAGGTTTTGTATTACTTTGTCCAACTATAGTTCTAATTATTTTATTAAAATTACTATTTTCGGAGACATTGTTAGAAGTTTTTGAAATATTATATCCATCCACAGGCTCCACTTTTCCACTTGATACTTCGCCAGTTTTTACAATAATTCTATTGCTAAAAAAATTATTTTCGCTAGGTGAAGGTTGTTTTTGATAATAATTGTATGGATCTTCATGATCATCCAATGAACTTTCGTTTAAATTTGAAAGATTTTTCCTCCTACCATTGGCAATTAATGAAAATGTATTTTTGAGAGGTGTCCTTAAGGCTACCAAAACTGGGGATAGTTGAGAACATTTTTTCACCAAGCTTTCAATTTTAGTTTGATCTTCTGAAGTTTTAATGTCTAAATTTATTTCAGTTGGTTCAGCATGCCCTTCTCCATCACCCTTAACAAAAGAACCAGTTAAATAATAAGAATTTTTAACTTCGCATTTAATTTCATCAATTGATAAATTTTTTTTAGATGCAGTTTTTAAAATTCTACCAACAATATCCCCATGTATAGAAGCGTTGAAAAATCCGAGAGGAAATGGTGCGAGATCAGTTCCATTTAAGTGTTTTCCTTCATCAGAAGTCAACCTCCAAGAATGGGAATTTAAATCACCCTCGTAACAGATAGTTTCTTTTTGTAAAAGAGCCATTTGACGGGTATGAGAAACGAAGGTTTTATTTAAATCTTCAGAATTAGTTGTAGCGCCTTTATTAATTAAGAAACCTAAAGGGTAACCATCTTTACTTATATCTTCGTATTTCATCATAACTCCTTGTTTATATTAGAAAATCAAAGTCTACACCCCTATCTGCTTGAGTGACGTGTTCCATATAAATTTTATTATAGCCTCTTCTGCTAATACTTAGTTCTTTTCGTTTAAGAAGTCTTTCTGCAATTTCTTGTTCTGAAATCATTAAATCAATTTTTCTTTTTGGTACATCAAGTTTTATTAGATCTCCATTTTCTACAATAGCTAGAGGACCATTTTCATAAGACTCAGGAGTTACATGAAGAATAATGGTACCTGATGCAGTACCACTCATTCTACCATCAGAAATCCTAACCATATCTTTTACACCTTGCTTAGCTAATTTTTTAGGTATTGGTATTAAGCCTGCCTCAGGCATACCTGGCCCACCTTTGGGCCCAATACTTTTTAGAACAAGAACATCATCTTTTTTAACATCTAAATCATCTCTGTCTATCCTATTCGCTAGATCTTCTAATCCTTCAAATACAACAGCTCTGCCCTCATGAATTAATAAACTTTCAGTCGCTGCAGATTGTTTAATTATAGCAGAGTTAGGTGCCAAAGTACCCTTTAACACGGCTATACTTCCAGCATTAAATACTGGATTACTTTTGTCAGTTATTATATTTTGTGTCCATTTTGCAGAATTTTTAATCTCTTCTCCAAGAGTGGTGCCATTAACACTTTTAGCGTCTAGATACAGGAAATCTCTTAATTCATAGAATATTCTCTGAGATCCACCGGCTTTGTAAAGATCTTCCATATAACCAGTCCCAGATGGCTTTAAATCTACAATCATTGGCAAATTTTTTGTTATCTCATCAAATTTAATTAAATCTATAGTAATACCCAATCTTCCTGCCATAGCTGTTAAGTGAACTAAACCATTGGTGGAGCCACCAATCGAGGATAAAACTATTAAAGAATTTAAAAAATTTTTTTCTGATAGATAATCTGAGGGTTTTAAATTTTCCATTGCAATTTTAACAGCAGTTTTACCAGTACTTTCTGCAATCCTTTTTCTATCTGCTGAAACAGCTGGGGCACATGCACTATTAGGTATCATTAATCCAAGAGCTTCAGTTGTTATAGCCATAGTACTTGCTGTACCCATCACACCACATGTACCTACAGTAGGAACTAATTGATTATTAACTTCTTCAATATCTTCATCATTCAATTCTTCTGCACGGTAGCTTGCCCAAAATCTTCTACAATCAGTACAAGCTCCTACTCGCTCACCTCTAAATGAGCCTGTAAGCATTGGACCTGTAACTAGCTGTATTAAAGGAATATCAGCACTTAATCCTCCCATTATTTGAGCTGGAACAGTTTTGTCACAACCCCCTATGAGAACACAAGCATCCATTGGTTGGGCTCTTAACATTTCCTCAGTATCTATTGACATTAAATTTCTTAAATACATTGAAGTTGGATTTGCGAAAGATTCATGGATAGTTATAGTTGGAAATTCTAATGGAATAGCTCCGTTAGATAAAATCCCTGTTTTAACACTCTTGATTAAATCTGGAACGTTACCGTGGCAGGGATTATAATCACTAAAAGTATTTGTTATTCCAATGATTTTTTTATCCAACATTTCATCAGAGTAACCAAGACCTTTTATGAATGCTTTTCTCAAAAAGATAGAAAATCCTTTGTCACCATAATTGGTAAGGTTTTTTTTCATTCCATCTTCTTGATTTGCCATATTTAACCTCTTCCAACAAAAGGCATGTTAGTAGCCATAATGGTCATATTAAGTATATTAGTACCTAAAGGTAAAGACGCAATGTAAGCAATAGCTTTTCCACAATCTTTAGCTTCAAACACTGGTTCTATCATATTTTGACCATTCGCTTGTGGAACTCCTGTTTTAAACCGTGAGCCAATGGCAGTGTCTGCATTACCAATATCTAATTGTGAACACGAAATATTAAAATTTCTTCCATCAAGAGCAATTGATTTAGTTAGCCCATTTATAGCATGTTTGGTTGCGGTATAAGCAATGGTGTCGGGTCGTGGGGAATGAGCAGAAACAGATCCATTATTAATGATTCTACCTCCCTGAGGTTTTTGTGTTTTCATTAATTTTATAGCTTGTTGTGCACATAAAAAAGAACCTGTTAAATTAACATCAACTGTTTTTCGCCAATCATTCTCGCTAAGATCTTCTATGGGTACTCTAGGTGCGCCCATGCCTGCATTGTTGAATAACAAATCAATTCGACCATTTCTTTCTTTAATTTTTTCAAAAAGCGATTTAACTTCGTCGCTTTTAGTTATATCAACTGTAACTGGTACAATATCAAAGTTCTTATTTGTTCTAAGAGAAGATGTTTCTTTTAATTCTTTTTCTCTCCTACCTATTACATACACCTCAAAATCAATTTTGTTTAATTCAATAGCAGCAGCTCTACCTATTCCGGTTCCACCACCTGTAACCAAAGCAATTTTCATGTCAAAAAACTTTCTAAAATGAATAAAATTTTTCAGGGTTAGTTACTAATATTTTTTTTCTCATCTCTTCGTCAGTTATCCATTCACCAAAAGCATTAACTAAGTCTCCATCATTTGGATTCACTTCGTATTTATTAGGATGAGGCCAATCAGTTCCCCACATGATATTTTCAGGGTTTGCTTCGACTAGAGCTCGTGCCATTGGCAAAACATCATCATAAGGAGGTAAGTCAGTTTTGCTAACTCTATTAGCGCCTGAAATTTTTATCCAAGTATTACCATCTTTGACAAGGTTTAATAAAGTTTTGAAACCCTGCGAGTCAATGCCATTTGCTGCAGGTTGATAAGCAAAATGCGCTATTGATACAGGAATAGTTGATTTTTTAAATATTGGAGCCAAATCAACTATATCTTTACCAGGAAATAAATATTCCATATGCCAGCCAAGACCTTTAATTCTAGATTCAAGTTCTGGAATTTGATCTAATCCTATTGGCATACCACCAATGTTATCCATATTTAGTCTTACACCAGTTATTCCTTGATCATTTAATTCTTCTAAGAATTTATCGGTAACATCCATTGTTATGGCACATACACCTTTTGCTCTTCCAGGTGTTTCATCATTCATTACTTTTATGCCTTTTAAAATTGCAGAATTATCAACACCATATGGTGAAGGTTGTGTGTAAACCACCCTACTAACACCTAATTGTTTATGAAGATATTTCAAATCATTTAAAGTAGAATCGGGTGGATTATATCCGCGTCCTTCAAATAAAGGGTATTCTTGTTCAAATATATGTACATGAGTATCTATAGATCCATTGGGAAGTACTACATTAGGAATATTTGGATTTCTATCTGGTGCTATACAATCTTTTATAGTCATTTTAACCTCAAAAATAGTAAATAATATTCAAAGATAGATGATAAGAAATAAAACTTTAAATGATAAAAACAAATAATTTAAATCAGAAAAATTGATAAAAAAGTTTAACAAATTATGTAAATCATTTTTCCTGATTTAAATTATTGATTAAAATCATTTAAGTTTTTTTATTATATATTTTAAAATTTATAATTATTTTTTTGGGAATTCTTAAGTGGTTAATGTTTTTTTATTAGAAATATATGAATTACTTCCTAGTTTTACCCCTATTCAGTTTATCCTTACTTTGATGGTAGCCTTTCTTGGTGGTTTAATAAGAGGATATACTGGTTTTGCAGGAGCCCTTTTGCTTTTACCGGGTTTTGTTTTAATTATGGGACCTTTGCCTGCATTAAATGTAGTAGTTATATCTGGAATGATCGGACAATTACTTATACTTCCAAATGCAATTAAAAATGCCCAAAAAAAAATAGTGTCACTTTATGGTTTAGGAATTTTTATAGGTGTATATGTTGGTTTATATTTTCTTTTTAAAAGAGAAATTCCCGACATTACTTTTTTTATGGGAATTTTTATAATTGTTGCAACTATTATTCTTATTGCTGGCTGGAAGTATAAAGGAAAAATTAATTCTTTAACGTCTGTTTTTTTTGGAAGTGGAATTGGTTTTTTTGCTGGATTTTTTGGTGTTCCAACGGGGCCGTTAACAGGATTATTCTTTTTATCTCAAAATGAAAGTGTCAAAATAATCCAAGCAAATATACAATGTACTGTAATTTTAACTGTGGCGGCATTTTTTTCTTATTTTTATTTTATAAATGGTTATGAAGAAGATTATTTGATTTTGGGTTTGTTAATGTCTTTACCTTTAGCCGTTGGTTTAAAAACAGGACAGTTATTATTTAAAATTTTGCCTGAAAAAATTTTTAGACCAGTTACATATAGTTGCTTAATAATTCTTGGAGCGACTTTGTCATTCAATGCTTATAAGTAGCTTTATTTAGGGAGTATAATTTGAAACAGAAAATAGGTGTAGAAAATATAGATCACGTTGGAATAGTAGTTCCAAACATAGAACAAGCTATTAGACATTATGAAAAAAATTTTAATGTTGTACGCGGTGAAATTAAAGTATCAAAAAAACAAAAAGTAAAAATCAGTTTGTTAAAATTTAAAAATATTAAATTAGAGTTGATAGAGCCTTTGAATCAAGAAAGTCCTGTAAATAGTTTTTTGTCAAAAAATCCTCTTGGTGGACTTCACCATTTGGGACTTGAAGTGAATAATATTGATGAAACATATAATATTGCTCAAAATTTAGAATTAAACCCAATAGGAAAGCCCTCGGAGGGATATCACGGAAAATTATTATTTTTTTTACATCCAAAAAAAATGATGAATATCCTAATAGAGATTATTTCAAAACATTAAAAAGGAGAATAAAATGAAAACTGACTATAACGAAATAATAGTTGAAAGAAAAGAAAATGCTGTTTGGATAACTATCAATCGACCTGAGGTTAGAAATGCATTCAGAGAACAAACTTTAGACGAAATGCGTGAAGCAGTTCTCGAAACAAGAAATGATACTACAATTACATGTATTGTATTTTCAGGTGCCGGAAAAGAAGCTTTTTCGGCTGGTGGCGATTTTTATGCAATGAAAAGATTAAACTGGTCTAATGCAGCGCATTGGAATGATAGAATGCTTGGTTTAGCAATGGCAATTAGAGGAGTTCCTATACCTGTTATAGCTATGGTTAATGGATTTTGTATGGGCGGTGGACATGAGCTAGCTTTGTGGTGTGATTTAGTAATTTGTTCTGACACAGCGGTTTTAGGTCAAACTGGTGCTAGAGTTGGAGCTTGTCCTACTGTTGGAGCAACTCAGTATTTGCCAAGAATTGTAGGAGAAAGGATCGCTAGAGAGATGATTTTTCTGTGTCGGACTTTTACAGGAAAAGAAGCTGTCGATGTTGGTTTGGCTAACAAATGTGTCAGTCAAGATCAATTACTAGACGAGACTATGAAATGGGTGAGACAAATAAATACTTATAGTGGTCAAACTATTAGGCAAACCAAAAAATCATTAAATTCAGAATCTGACGAGTTATATGCATCATGGCAACATGGTATGGAATTGCTTGCTCATGTATGGGGATCTGATGAGTGCATGGAAGGAATGAATGCATTTATAGAAAAAAGAAAGCCAAACTTTTTCAAGTTTAGAGAAAAAAATGCTCAAATTGTTAAGGATTATTTAACTGGATTAGATAATGACGACAACGTAAAACCAAGTTAAAAATGATATGAGTGTAAATCAAAGTTATCCATTAACTGGAGTAAAAATACTCGACCTTACAAGAGTTCTCGCAGGTCCTCTATGCACACAATATTTAGGGGATCTGGGAGCTGAAATTATTAAAATTGAAAATCCACAAGGTGGAGATGATACAAGAGCTTGGGGACCTCCTTTTTCTAAAGATATTTCTGCTTACTTCTTAGGTGTCAACAGAAATAAAAAAAGTTTGGCACTTGATTTTAAGTCAAAAGAAGGTTTTAAAATTCTTACAGAACTTATAAAAAAATCTGATGTTGTTATAGATAATTTTAAGCCTGGATTTTGGGATAAGGTTGGTTTAACTGATGAATGGTTTAATAAAAATACTAATAATATAGTTAGAAACTCTATTTCAGGTTATGGAGATGTTGGTCCTCAAGGAGGTCTTCCTGGGTATGATTTTTTACTACAAGCTGAATCAGGTTTAATGAAAATTACAGGTGAAGAAAGAGGGCAACCTATGAAATTAGGAGTTGCAATAGTTGATATAGTGACAGGTCTAAACGCAGTTATTTCTATATTAAGTGGTCTAATTATTAAGAACAAAAAATTAAATATAAACGAAAGTATTTTAACAGAAGTAAACTTGTATAACACTGGTATTTTTTTGTTAGCAAACGTTGCGTCAAATAATTTAATATCTAATAAAGAATCTGGAAGATTTGGAAATGGTCACCCTAATATAGTTCCTTATAATTTATTTAAAACTAAAGACGGACAAATTGCTTTAAGTGTTGGTAATGATAAACAGTTTAAAAAATTTTCAGAATTAATTAAAAAACCAGAATGGTATTTGAATGATAAATTTAAAACAAATGAACATAGAGTAATCAATAGATTAGAACTTGAAAAATTAATAGAAGATTCACTTAAGCAGAATAATTCGGAATATTGGTATTATTTATTTATTAATGCAAACATTCCTTCTGCAATCGTAAGAAGCGTTAGTGAGGCACTTAAACACCCACAAACAATAGAAAATCAAATGGTTCAAAATATTAAACACCCTAAAGGTGGAACTTTCAAAACATTAAACACACCATTGACAATAAATAAAAAAAGAGGATTGAGTTCTCCTTTATCGCCTCCCCTATTAGGGGAGCATTCATACGAAATTTTAAAAAATATAATGAAAATTGATAATAAAAAATTTTTAGATCTTTGTAATAGTGGAGTAACCAAAGATGGAAGAAATTAGAGATATAGTCTTAAAAAATAGTTTTAAAATTAAAGACATAGAAGTTTTTTCATTAAATATTCCACTTAAAAAACCTATTAAAATGTCTGGAATTACTGTTCAAAATGCCCAAAATATTTTTATAAAAATAATCTCAAATAATAATTTGTATGGATGGGGTGAAGCATCTTCTGCACCCACAATGACAGGAGAATTTGTTGAGGGTATGAGTGCTGCCAGTAAATTTGTTAAAAATCAATTAATTGGAATAAAGATAAAAAACCTTTTTGATGTTAATGTTTTGAAGAAACTTCCAATTTATGAAAATAAAGGAACTTTATCTGCCTTTGAAATGGCTTTGATAGATTTAATGCTAAAAGAAGAGAAGATATCATTTCAAAAATTTTTTGAACTGAGAGAAAGAAATAATATTCCAATAATTCAAATGGTGGCTGGCTTTGATTTAGATGAAGAAATAACTAATGTTAAAAATGCGGTTTCTAATGGATTTACACGTTTTAAAATAAAAGTAGGATCTTCTAAAAGTTATAAATATGACCTTGAAAGATGTGCTAAAATTATCTCTTCAGTAGATGATACTTGTATATTTTCTGCCGATGCTAATGAGGGTTACACTCATGAAGACGCACTCAATTTTGCTTTAGAGGCCAAAAATTGTGGTCTTAAATTTTTTGAACAACCAATTCCATCAAAAGATTTAGATTTCATGAACACCATTACAACTCAAAGTTCTATTCCAATTTGCTCTGATGAGGGAGTCCACTCTAAGTTAGATATAAATAATATAATAAATAATCATACATCTAACGGAGTAAGTTTAAAAACTATCAAATTAGGAGGTGTAGTTGATGTTATGAATTGTGCAATTTTAGCAAATAAAAATAATATTTTTGTCAATCTAGCAGGTAAAGTGGCAGAAACTAGTATTTCAAGCTACGCTATAGCAAATATTGCAACCTCTATTCCTCAGATGGATTGGGACTTAAGTATTACTAATCAATATTTAGTTGAAGATCCAGTTTTGAAGCCTTTGAAAATTAAGGACGGAAAAGTGTATATAAAAGAAACAATTGGATTAGGAACAGAAATAGATATGAGCAAGGCAAGAAAATATATTATTCAAAATTAATTTTTTTGAATTGATTTAGAGATCAGATGTTATAGGGTATTTAAAACTTGATATAGTTTGAAGTTAAGCAAAGGGAAAAACTTATGGAAGAAAGATTAGTGGATATCAAAGAACTAGAGGTTCATTTCCCTTTGAAACATGAAACTGTTAGAGCTGTTGACGGAGTTTCTTGGCATGTAAATAAAGGAGAAACTCTTGCAATAGTAGGAGAGTCTGGCTCTGGAAAATCTGTTACAGCTATGTCACTTATGAGACTTACAGATTATTCAGGTGGTAAAATCAATTCTGGATCAATGAATTTTATAAAAAAAAGTGGAGAAAAGTCAGACCTTTCTAAATTAGATCAAAACGATATGAGAAATATACGTGGCAACGATATTTCTATGATTTTTCAAGAGCCAATGACTTCTCTTAATCCTGTATTCACAATTGGAATGCAAATTTCGGAAGCTATTATTAAGCATCAAGGTAAAACTGAACAAGAAGCACATGACATATCATTAGATATGTTAAAATTAGTAAGAATTCCAGAACCAGAAAAGCAACTTTCGCAGTACCCTCATCAACTATCTGGAGGCATGAGACAACGTGTTATGATTGCTATGGCTTTGAGTTGCAAACCTACACTATTAATAGCTGATGAGCCCACTACAGCTTTAGATGTTACTATACAAGCACAAATATTAGACTTAATTAAAAAACTTCAAATTGATATTGGAATGTCAGTTGTCTTTATAACACATGACATGGGTGTTGTTGCTGAAATGGCTGATAGAGTGGTTGTTATGTTAAAGGGTAAAAAAGTAGAAGAAGGCACTGCAAATGAAATTTTTCATAACCCTCAACATCCATATACAAAAGCATTACTAGCTGCAGTGCCTAAATTAGGAAGTATGAAAGGAAGATCTCTTCCAGCAAAATTTTCAAATATAGATATTAAAAGAGCTGAAGGTGATAAGGTCACTAATTCTAAAAAAAGTGAATTAATTGAAATTAAAGATAATGTAAAAATTTCAGATGTTCCATTATTAGAAGTTAAAAATTTAACTACAAGATTTTTAATTAAATCAGGTATAGGGGCAACTAAAGGGCAAGTTCATGCAGTAGAGGGTATAAATTTTTCTCTTCAACAAGGAGAAACTTTTGGCTTAGTTGGTGAAAGTGGTTGTGGAAAATCTACAACAGGCAGAAGTATATTAAGATTAGTTGAACCTCACCGAGGTAACATTTTGTATCAAGGTCAGGATTTAACATCCTTAAATCCTAATGAACTAAGACCTTTCCGACGACAAATGCAGATGATTTTCCAAGATCCATTTGCTTCACTAAATCCAAGAATGACGGTAGGTGAAACTATTGCTGAACCGATGGTTGTTCATGGTATAACTGATAAGTCTGGTGCATCAGAAAAGTCAGTTGAAATTTTAAAAAAAGTTGGTTTAACTGCTGATTATGCATCTAGATATCCTCATGAACTATCAGGTGGTCAAAGACAAAGAATTGGTATTGCTCGTGCATTGGCACATGAACCTAATTTAATAATTGCTGATGAGGCAGTTTCTGCTTTAGACGTATCAATACAGGCTCAAGTTGTAAACTTAATGATGGAATTACAAGAAGAATTTGGATTGTCATATTTATTCATTAGCCATGACATGGCTGTA
>QBZS01000002.1:0-72046 GCA_003279355.1 SAR116 cluster bacterium AG-335-N04 | reverse complement strand
TGCCCTTTCCATCTATCAGAATTAATCCATTCTTCATATTTCCCTCTTCCACCACAACCTGAACTACCAGTTTCTCGTCTACCCTTTTTTTCAACTACGAGTGATACATTCAACCTTACCAAAGGTCTAATGTCTGCAGTTCTCTCTCCGTCAGCTCTAAGTATTTGAATAGCTTGATGAGACGCTGAGACTGAAGCTGAAACTTGAACAACATTAGTATCTAAAGATCTTGCATATGAGTCTATTTCTTCTAGAAGATTTGTTTTTATTTCAAATGATGTTCCTTCAATAGGATTTAAAGATGTATATAAAGGTTTATTAATACCATGAGACGGTGCAGGAGACATTATACCTGAGTAATTTTTGGATACAGATTTGACAGTTTCAGATGCTCTTTTTAAAGAAGATTCCGAAATTTCACCTGAATGAGCAAATCCTCTAGCTTCTCCAGCTATTGCTCTTAATCCAAAACCTTTTGTACTATCATACGAGATATTTTTCATACGACCATCGTCAAAAGAAAATGATTCTGATTTGGTAGATTCTAGATATAATTCCCCATCATCCGAGCTTTCAAGGGTATCTGATAATAAAGACTGAACTCTAGTTAAATCAAAATCGTTATCATGGTAAAAAATTTTATCAGTAATTTCTAATGGTGACTTTTCATTCATTTAATAAATCTCATTTAGCTTAAATTATTTTTTTTTAAAATGGCAATATTAAACCTTTTGCGCAAGGTTTAAGTATAAATAAAGTAATATTTTTTATTGTAAGAACATTTTTCTTAAATAATTAAATTTTTTTGCTTTTAGATCTAGTATTTTGGTTAAAAAAGTTTTAAATAATTATTTAATTAACATTAGAATCATTCTAATCCATAACTATAATTCTTTCTAAAACAGGAATTGTCCAAGCTGAAGTTGAGGAGCAAACATAATGACTATTAATTTCCAAACTGTATTTAATAGTTGGAAAAAACTGGATGTAATTTTTTGTGGATGTTTAATAATTTTTTCTTTTTTGCAGCCAGCTATTGCATCTGAACCAAAACCTTGGCAAATGGACTTACAAGAACCGGCAGGTATAATTGCCACAAAAGCTACTGAACTTCATAATTTTCTTTTGATAGTTATAACTTTGATTTCAGTTTTTGTCCTTGGATTATTAGTTTATGTATGTATTAAATTTAGAGAAAAACCCAATGTAAAACCTTCAAAAACATCCCATAACACTTTAATAGAAATAATTTGGACTGTAGTTCCAGTTTTAATCCTTGTAGTGATAGCAGTTCCGTCATTCAAACTCCTTTATTTAACTGAAGCTGATAAACCTGTAGATATGGTTGTAAAAGTTTCAGGCGCTCAATGGTATTGGAATTATGAATATCCAGATGAAGAAATTTCCTTTGATTCTTACATAGTAGCGGAAGAAGATTTGAAAGGTGATCAAAAACGTATGTTGGATGTTGATAATCCTTTAGTAGTACCTGAGGGTACTAGAATTAAGTTTCTTATTACTGGCAACGATGTTATGCACTCATTTTTTGTTCCTTCACTGGCACTCCAAGTTTACTCTATTGCTGGACGCATAAATGAAATTTGGACTGAAGTGCCGCTCGGAAAGAAAAAATATTATGGGCAATGCAACCAAATTTGTGGAGTAAATCATGCTTACATGCCAATAGTTATACAAGCTTTACCTAAAGATGAATATGAAACTTGGTTAAAAGAAGCAAAAGTAAAATTTGCATACATTGCTGATAAAGACACTAATAAAATCGCACTATTAGATCAAAAAAAAGTTAAGGAGATTAAATAATGTCATCATTGTCTCAAAGTTCAAATGTTGCATCCTCACATGATCACCATGGAGCCCCCACAGGTTTTGTAAAAAGATGGCTCTACTCAACTAACCATAAAGATATTGGGACCATGTATATAATATTTGCGATCGTTGCTGCTTTTATAGGAGGAGCAATGTCAATATATATGAGAATGGAACTTATGAACCCCGGTGTGCAATATATGGCAGATGGTCATATGTGGAATGTATTCACAACTGCTCATGGTTTGATTATGGTATTTTTTGTTGTTATGCCTGGCTTGATAGGTGGGTTTGGAAATTGGTTTGTTCCTATCATGATTGGTGCTCCAGACATGGCTTTCCCCAGAATGAATAATATTTCTTTTTGGCTATTACCTCCTAGTTTTGTTTTACTACTTTTATCAGCCGTGGTTGATGGGGGTGTTGGTGTTGGTTGGACTATTTATCCTCCTCTTTCAAGTTCAGCAGGATCGCCTGGAATGGGAATGGATTTAGCCATTTTTTCACTTCACCTTGCTGGTGCTTCATCTATATTAGGTGCAGCTAATTTTATTACGACAATATTTAATATGAGGGCTCCAGGGATGACATTGCACAAAATGCCTTTATTTGTCTGGTCTATGTTAGTTACAGTTTTTCTATTGTTGTTAGCTATACCAGTATTAGCAGGTGCAATTACCATGTTACTAACAGATAGAAATTTTGGAACTAGTTTTTTCATTCCAGAAGGGGGTGGTGACCCAATTTTATTTTTACATTTATTTTGGTTTTTCGGCCATCCCGAAGTCTATATTATGATTTTGCCTGCTTTTGGTATTGTAAGCCAAATTATATCAACCTTTTCTAGGAAACCTGTATTTGGTTATTTAGGAATGGCCTATGCAATGGTTTCTATTGGAGTAATTGGTTTTGTAGTTTGGGCCCACCATATGTATACTGTTGGGCTTTCGGTAGATACAAGGGCTTATTTTACTGCAGCTACAATGGTTATAGCTGTTCCTACCGGTATAAAAATATTTTCATGGATTGCAACAATGTGGGGGGGATCTATTGTGTTTAGAATTCCTATGTATTGGGCAATTGGTTTTATTTTTCTATTTACTGTTGGCGGTGTTACCGGTGTTGTTTTAGCTAATGCAGGCTTAGATGTTGTACTTCATAATACTTACTATGTAATTGCACACTTTCACTATGTATTATCATTAGGCGCAGTTTATGGTCTTTTTGCAGCTTTTTACTATTGGTTTGCTAAAATGACAGGCTATGAATATAGCGAAGGTTTGGCAAAACTTCATTTCTGGGTTACCTTTATAGGAGTTAATCTAACTTTTTTCCCTATGCATTTTTTAGGTCTCGCTGGAATGCCCAGACGTTATGTTGATTATCCAGATGCATTTGCTGGCTGGAACATGGTTGCGTCTATAGGTTCTTATATTGGGGCTTTGGGAGCTATCATTTTTTTAGTGGTTATCATTGAAGCTTTTGTTAAAAAACGTAAAGCTGATAAGAATCCATGGGGCTCTTCGGACAACACATTAGAGTGGACTGTACCCTCGCCACCAGCATTTCATACCTTTTCTGAGATACCTAGGGTAAAATAAGTTGATAAATGTGTAATTATGCCTGTTGTAACTGTAAATACTAGTGGAATAGACGAAAACTTAAACAAATTAAGTTCTCCCTTTGATTATTTTAGGCTAATGAAGCCTAGAGTTATGTCATTAGTAGTATTTACAGCCTTTGTTGGTTACTTCACGGCACATCCTGTTGAAAGTTATAACATACATCCTTTTTTAGCATTGATTGGAATATTTGCGATTGCACTTGGAGCTGGAGCTTCTGGGGTACTTAATCAGTGGTACGACAGTGATATTGATCAGTTAATGTTAAGAACTAGGGACAGGCCAATTCCGCAAGGAAAAATTCAGCCTGCTGATGCACTTTCATTTGGTGTAATAACATCATTATTATCTATCATTATTTTAGGCTTGTCAGTCAACTGGCTTGCTGCAAGTTTGTTAGCGTTTACAATTTTATTTTACGCAATTGTTTATACAATTTGGTTAAAAAGATACACTGTTCAAAATATTGTAATTGGTGGTGCTGCTGGTGCTTTTCCACCTGTAATTGGACAAGTTTGTGCCACAGGTTATGTAGGTATAGAATCATTAATTTTGTTTTTGATAATTTTTTTATGGACCCCCCCACATTTTTGGGCTTTAGCTTTAATTAAGAAAGACGATTACGCAGCAGCTAATATTCCAATGCTTCCGATTGTTGCTGGTGAAAAATTAACTAGAAAATATATATTAATTTATTCTTTTTTGTTAGTACCGTGTTCATTTTTACCATGGATATTTGACTATTCTGGTAATTTATATTTGTTTATAGCTACGATATCCGGTTTAGAGTTTTTGAGAAGATCCTTTTTAATTATAAAAAGGGTGGAAGGTTCCGAGAAAAATCTATTTATATACTCAATTTTTTATCTAAGCATTGTTTTTGCGGGTATTTGCATAGATAAAATGATTTAATATAAAGGATAAATTTTGAATACTAATAAAGACGACGAAAATATCAAAACATTTTATGAAAATAGAAAATCCAAAAATTTTGCAGTTTTGGGTATAATTATTAGCATGGTTGTTCTTTTCTTTTTTATCACAATTTTGAGAATGGATATTACAGGGTAGATGGCTGTTAGTTTATCAAAAAAAAATAATAACTTTCTTATATGGACACTTCTGATTGCCGTTTTTATGCTTGGCTTATCCTTTGCATCAGTTCCTTTATATGATTTGTTTTGTAGAGTAACTGGTTATGCGGGAACAGTTCAAAGGGCTTCCTTAGCGCCAGGATCAAGCGGTCAATTCAAAAATATTCAAATAAGATTTGATTCAAATATATCTTCAGATTTAAATTGGGAATTTTCAGCTCCTAAAAAAGAGATTATAGTTCAACCAGGTGTACAGGAAATAATTTATTATACAGCTAAAAACTTATCTGATAAAGCAACCACAGGTACTGCGGTTTTTAATGTTTCTCCACCTAAAGCTGGTAGTATTTTTATGAAAGTTGATTGTTTTTGTTTTGTAAAACAAACACTGCAGCCAGGAGAAGAGGTTAAGATGCCTGTATCATTTTATGTTGATCCAAGTATAGATGATGACGAAAACACTAAGAATTTGGAAGAAATTACCTTATCTTATACATTTTTCAAAGCAGAAACTTAGGTGTTGAAATTATAAGTTTAACTATATAAAAATAGATTAGGAGGATTTAATGAGCGGTGATCAAAAGCATCAATATCATTTAGTTGAACCAAGTCCATGGCCCGCACTAGGGTCAGCAGCTGGTTTTACTTTGTTCTTGGGTCTTACTCTGTTTATGCATGAATATCCATATTCAATTTATGTGCTAGGAGCTGGTTTGTTTATGGTAATAGCAACCATGTTTTATTGGTGGAGAGATGTGGTTAGAGAGGCTGAATATCAAGGACATCACACACCAATTGTACAAATAGGTATGAGATATGGTATGATATTTTTCATCTGTTCTGAGGTAATGTTCTTTGTAGCATTTTTTTGGGCTTTCTTTGATTCCAGTTTATATCCTGATACAGGTGTTTGGCCTCCGGCTGACATAGTTGCACTAGATCCTTTTGATTTACCACTGATCAATACTTTAATTCTTCTTCTGTCAGGTTGTACTGTAACATGGTCTCATCATGCTTTACAGCATAACAATAGAAAAGATTTTATAAGTGGTCTTGTTCTTACTATAATACTAGGTGCAATTTTCACAGCAGTTCAAGCCTATGAATATCAACACGCTACATTTGCATTTACCGATGGAATTTATGCATCAACTTTTTATATGGCTACAGGGTTCCACGGATTTCATGTTTTAGTTGGTACAATTTTTTTAACTGTATGTTTGTTCAGAGGTTTGAAAGGTCATTTTTCTTCTGAGCACCACTTTGGTTTCGAAGCTGCTGCATGGTATTGGCATTTTGTTGACGTGGTTTGGTTGTTTTTATTTGTGTGTATATACTGGTGGGGTGGTTGATAAGTGCATTAAACTTATCAAAAATTTGGAGATTACATACAACTAATGAATATTTACTTTAGGCCTTTACTTTGGCCAACAATATTTTCTATATTAATTTTTGCTCTTTTGTTCAGCTTTGGCACTTGGCAGGTTAAAAGATTATTCTGGAAAGAAGCATTAATAGAAAGATATATTACACAAAGTCAGTCTAATCCAATTAAGAATCCATCTAAATTAGATTTGCCAAATATTAATGAATTTAAATCCGTAGAACTTTCAGGATCATTTTTACACAAAGACGAAATTTATATTACTGGTAAAACTTATGAGGGTAATGCCGGATTTCATGTAATAACTCCATTTAACCTTAGTAATAATAAAATAATTTTAATAAATAGAGGTTGGGTATCTGAAGGCTATAGAAATCCTAAAAAGAGAAAGTTTAGCTTAGTTGAGGGACAAATTGTTTTGAAAGGGATAATAAGATACCCACAAAAAAAAGGTTATTTTGTACCAGAAAATGACGGCAATAATGGTTTTTGGTTTACAATAAAGCCAAATGAAATTATTGACTTTTTAAATTTAACTTCAAATCAAGTAATAAATAATTATTATATAGATGCTCTTCGACAAGGAGAAAAGCTAACCCTTCCGATAGGAGTTACAGGTACACCAAAATTAAGGAATCAACACCTATCATATGCTGTAACCTGGTACGGCTTGGCTTTGTCTTTGTTATTTGTATATTTCTCATATCACGTGTCTTCTGGTAGATTAAGTTTCAAAAAGAAAGACAACAATGAGTAATTCGATTAAATATTCAAGTACAAGAGGTGGAGAAGCATCCCTTTCTTATGAAGATGTTCTTTTGTCTGGTTTAGCTAGGGATGGAGGATTGTTCATGCCAGAAGAATGGCCGCAATTTAGCCATTCTGATTTAAATGAAATGAAGCATTTAAATTATGCGGAATTATCAGCAAAAATTATAAGACCTTTCGTAGAACCTTGTTTAAGTGAAAACGAATTATTAAATATCTCCAAAGATACCTACTCTGTATTTAACAAGGATGTTGCACCCTTATATCAACTTAATAAGAACTTACATGTGCTTGAGTTGTTCCAGGGTCCGACCCTAGCTTTTAAAGACTATGCCATGCAGTTTTTAGCTAGAGCTTTTAATCAAGTGCTAAACAAAAAAGCTCAAAAGGGTGTAATTTTGGGAGCGACTAGTGGTGATACGGGATCTGCTGCTTTAGAGGCTTTCAAGGGAAAAGAAAATATAGATATTTTTATACTCTTCCCACATCAAAGAGTTTCAAGTGTTCAACAAAAGCAGATGACTTGGATTAATAAAACAGGAGCTTACGCTTTATCGGTTAAAACAGATTTTGATGGATGTCAGGAAATAGTAAAAGATTGTTTTGAAGACTTGAAATTTAAAGATGAAACTTCATTGTCAGCTATTAACTCTATCAACTGGGTAAGACTTTTACCTCAAATTGTATATTATTTTTACTCTGCTATAAAAATAGGTGTGCCAAATAAAGAGATTGTATTCTCAGTTCCTACAGGTAATTTTGGGAACATATTAGCAGGATGGATGGCCCAAAAAATTGGTTTGCCTATATCAAAATTAATATGTGGATCAAATCAGAACGATATTTTAACAAGGTTTTTCAATAATGGATTAATGGAGAGAAAAAATGTACTTCCTTCCTATAGTCCAAGTATGGATATACAAGTTTCTAGTAATTTTGAAAGGCTTTTATACGAGATAAATGAAAGAGATACAGATAAAGTTAAGCAACAAATGAAAGAGTTCAAAAATAACGGTAATTTTGAAATTACAAAAAATCAACTTGAAAAAATCAATAATTTATTTTCTGCATATATGATTTCAGACGAGGAAACTTTAGAGATAATAAACAAGGTTTATACAGACTATAATTACATTCTTGACCCTCATAGTGCAATTGGATATGGAGCAGCTCAAAAGGCACTTGATAACAATATTATATCAAAAGATATGTCTGTAATTTCGCTTGCATGTGCTCATCCGGCTAAGTTCCCAGAGATAATTAGTAAAAGCATAAATGTAATGCCAAAAAAACCTTGTTATTTAGAAAATATAATGAGCAGTAAAGAATATTTTAATATAATGGATCCAAGCATAAATGATATTCAAAATTTTATTAAATCTAATATGAGAAAATGATGGATGTAGAATTTAAAATCTTAGATAGTGGTCTTACATTATTGCATGACCAAATGGATGTTCATAGCACGTCAGTTGGAGTTTATATTGGATCTGGAAGTTCGCAAGAGGCAGAGCATGAATGTGGAATAGCACATATGCTAGAACATATGGCATTTAAAGGAACTGAAAACAGAAATGCAGAAAAAATAGCTAGGGAAATAGAAGATGTCGGTGGCGATATTAATGCATACACAAGCAAAGAGGTTACAGCTTATTATTTAAAAGTTTTAAAAGATGACACAAATCTTGGTATTGATATTTTATCTGACATAATTAAAAACTCTACTTTTCCAATAGAGGAAATTGAGAGAGAACGCGGGGTTATTATTTCGGAAATAGGTCAGTCATACGATACTCCAGATGATAAAGTATTTGAAAATTTTACTTCAACAGCTTTTAAAAATCAATCTATAGGCAGGCCAATTCTTGGAACGAGAGAGACCGTAAGTAATTTTCAACAATGTGATTTAAAATCATTTCTGAAAGCTAATTATGCCCCAGAAAATATGGTTGTTGTCTCTTCTGGTAATATAGATAGAGATTGGTTTTTTAAAACTGTGGAAGAAAAATTTTCAAATATAAAAAATAGTTTTAAATGCAGAAAAAATTTATCAAGATGGAATTCAGGTTTTTGTGGAGAAGATAGAGATTTAGAACAAACACAAGTAGTTTTTGGTATTGAGGGTGTTAAAAATACTGATATTGATCGTTATTCGTTACGTGCACTCACTATCATACTAGGTGGTGGCATGTCATCAAGGTTGTTCCAAGAAATAAGAGAAAAAAGAGGATTATGTTATACTATTTTTTCTTTTACACAAATGCAAAATTCTTCAGGAGTGTTTGGATTTTATGCGGGCACTTCACCAAATGATTTAAATGAACTACTTGAAGCAAGTTTAAACGAATGGAAAAATATTAAGAACTCTATTACTAATGATGAATTAACTAGAGCAAAAGCTCAAATGCTTTCAGGCTTTATTATGGGGCAAGAAAGTAACAGTGCAAGAGCTGAATATTACGCAAAAAGTATGATTAATTTTGGTAAACTAATAAAAACTAATGAAGTAATAAAAAAAATTGAAAGCATATCTATTACTTCTATCTATGAAGTTGTAGAAAAATTGTTTGCTTCAGCTAATCCAGTCTTATCTGTAATAGGTCCAGATGCATCATCACTAAAGAAATTAAACGTCAATAATTTGCTTAATTAGATTGTTTAGGCTCTCCCTGAGTATGATACAAGCTTTTTAGGATCAATTCCCATCTTTTTAAGTGAATCTTTCCATAAAGATATTTCTAAATTATTGTGGAATATTAATTCCTTTGAAGAATTTGTAATAATCCAAGAATTTTCACGTACTTCATTATTTAGTTGTCCTTTATCCCATACTGCACAACCTAGAAAAATTTTAGCATTTTCTGGTGGTTGATTTTTTGAAATATCTTGTAAAATTTCCTCAGAACTAGTAATCATTACTCCTTCAAGAATGTACTCTGAAGTGGGATATTTTTTTTCATTAGAGTGTATAATAAAACCTTGATTTAGATGCACAGGACCTCCAAAAAAAGTTGGATTGGATTTAATTTTAAGGTCGTTATTTATCTTCATCTTTTTTAAGAATTGGGAGGTGTCAAAATTATAAAGAGGTTTATTTAAAATCAAACCCATAGTAACTTCATTAGAATGTTCGCAGACTAGTATAACTGAATTTTGAAATCTTACATCTTCAAGTCCTGGAGATGCAATCAAAAGTTTACCTAACAATTCTTGATCCATATGTTGTATTCCAATATATTATTAACAAATAAATAATAACCGAAAAGAAATAATGTACAATAATGTAGTGAGTTTAAAATATCATAAAATTGTATTAACCTGTTTTTGTTTATTTTTTGTTAACTTTATAATTAATAACAAATGTTTCTCAAATTTTTTATCTTCTAATAACACTCTAGAAATTAATGAAAATTACAAATTTGTTAATTTCGAACTCTTATTTGGAAAAAAATCTGAAAGTAACCCGTATGAAATTTTACTTGGCTTAAAGGTTAATCTTTTACCAAAATGGAAAATATATTGGCGGAATCCAGGAGATGCAGGTTTACCTCCTGAAATAAACTTTAACAATGCCAATAATATTAAATCAGCAAAACTCCTATATCCAAATCCGAAAAGATTTGATTTTTTTGGTATAGAAACATTTGGTTATGAAAATAAAGTTATTTTTCCATTAGAAATCACACTTGAACAACAGGAACAAGTTATGTCAGGTCTTCTGGAATTGAATGCGCAGGTTTGTTCAGATATTTGTGTGCCTGTAACTCATAAGTTTAACTTAAATGAACTCAATCTTGATAATGAAAGTAAAATCCAATTAGGAGAAATAATTAAGTATAAAAATCAAGTGCCAAGATTAGCAGAACAAAACTTAAAGTTAATATCATCTAAATTTGAAGAGAATAAATTAATAATAACTTTTGAAAATAACTTAAATATAAAACCGTATGATATCATTATTGAGGATAGTAAAGGGCATATTTATTCTAAGCCATATTACTCTTCGAAAGAAAATTTGTTGAATTTATCGATAAATCTTACCAATAAAAATAAATATAATTTTACTGGTTTGAAATTCACTTTTCTTACTGATAATTATAGCTATCAAGCATCCATTAGGAACTTGAACACATTAAAAACAAATAATGTTTTAAACAATATTAATAATCCTCTAGGTTTTCAAATTATACTTATAGCCTTTATAGGTGGGTTTATATTGAATTTTATGCCATGTGTTTTACCTGTATTGTCACTTAAAATGATACAACTTGTGAGTTTAAGTTCTAAGAGCAGAACAGTTTATAATAAAAAATTATTTTTTAATATATTAGGAATTCTGACTACATTTTTCTTATTAGCAACAATAACATATTTCATTAAAGCTTCTGGTAATCTTGTTGGTTGGGGAATTCAATTTCAAAACCCATATTTTCTTATATTTATGATTATATTAACTTCTTTTTTTGCGTTAAATCTTTTAGGTATATTCCATTATTTTCTACCTGCAAAACTCCTGTCAATCTTGTCTTACAAAGGAGACGGTTTCTTTGGTGATTTTTTAACAGGAATGTTTTTAACTTTCTTGGCAACGCCTTGTACAGCCCCACTAGTAGGAACAGCAATTGGCTTTGCTCTTTCAGGGAGCACAATTGAAATTTATTCTGTCCTTTTAATAATGGGATTTGGCTTGTCTTTACCATTGATTTTATTTGGCTTATTTCCAAGGATGATATCATTTATTCCCAAGCCTGGTAATTGGTTAATAATCTTCAAAAAACTAATGGCCCTTTTACTTTTAATAACCTCTCTATGGTTGATTAATGTTTTAGTGGAATTACAAAGTAATACTAACAAATTTAGTGAAACAAATATCTCTGATCAATCAATAATTAATTGGAATATAAGTGGCAATATTAGTTTACCTAATCAATTAGTAAAAGAAGGTAAAACTGTTTTTATAGATATTACTGCTGATTGGTGTTTAACGTGTAAGGTAAATAAAATTTTTGTTATTGATACCAAAGAAGTTTCAGAACTATTTAAGAAAAATAATGTTATAATTTTAAGATTGGATTGGACAAAGCCAAATGAAAAAATCAAGCAATTTTTAGCTTTAAAAGGGCGCTATGGGATACCATTTAACGAGATATATAGTCCTCTAATACCTCATGGTAAAATTTTTCCTGAGCTATTGACCGTTAAAGTGATTAGAGAATATTTAGATATAGCTAAATAAATCTGTTTAAAATAATTTGTATTTGTTTATTGTATGATCGTATTAAAATTAAGGAGTTTATATGTCAATAGGTGTAGGAGATTGTTTCCCATCTGGTACTTTTCTTTTGAAAGATCACGAAGGTGTGAAGCATATTAGTACTGAAGAATATTTTAAATCAAAAAAAGTAGTTCTTTTTGCATTACCTGGTGCTTTTACTCCTACTTGTTCTGCTAAACACTTACCTAGTTATATTAAAAATTATGAACAAATTTTAGAAAAAGGTGTAACTGTAGTTGCATGTATGGCAGTTAATGATCCACATGTTATGCGTGCCTGGGGTGAAGCTAATAGTGTAGTCGGAAAAATAGACATGCTTGCAGACACAGATTGTTCAATCTCAGTAGCTTTAGGGCTAGATATGGACTTTGGAAAAGTTATGGGACGAAGGTCAAGAAGATTTTCTATGGTCGTTGAAAATAATATTATATCTAAATTATTTGTTGAAGAGGTAGGGGCTTTTGAAGTTTCCTCAGCCGAAAATATGTTAAAACATTTGTAATCTCTTAAGATCACTCGTTCATAGCTTTAACGGCTAATTCGTCTGCTATTTCGTTAAAGTGATCTCCCGAATGACCTTTAACCCAAAACCAATTTACTGAGTGAAAATCAACATACTTTTCTAACTCTATCCATAAATCTTTATTAGCAACGGGTTTCTTATTTGCTGTCTTCCATCCATTTTTTTTCCAATTAAAAATCCAAGAAGTTATGCCATTTTTTACATATTGCGAGTCAGTATATAAAGCTATATTGCTAGGTTTTAAAATTGCTTTAAGGGCTTCAATAGTAGCGGTTAATTCCATTTGATTATTTGTTGTTAATTGTTTTGATCCTGACATGTACTTTTTTTCTTTAGCGTATATTAATATAGCACCCCATCCCCCTTTACCTGGGTTACCTGAGCAAGCGCCATCAGTGTAAATTGTTACCTCATTCATAGCTGATAAGTTTCGTGGTAATTTATTTTTTCGACTACTTCTCTAAAGTGTTTTAACTTGTTTATATATTCTGCAGGGTTTTTAGGAAGAACATCTGCATCTTTTGGAGTGTGCACCCAGTCATATAACCTTGTAAGTAAAAACCTCATAGATGCAACTTTAGATAAAAGAGGCAAATAAAAAATTTCATCACTACTTAATTTTCTTTGAGAGTTGTATCCATCAAGTAAAGACTGGTGTTTTTTTTGGTTGAAATCTTTTTCTTGATCAAAACACCAAGCATTTATGGCTATTGCTAAATCATAAGATAAAATATCAGTACAAGAAAAATAAAAATCTATTATGCCTGATAATTTATTTTCATGAAAAAATACATTATCTGGAAAAATGTCTGCGTGAATAAAACCTTTGGGTAAATTGTATGGCCAAAACTTTACACAGTAATTAAATGAATTTTGAATCTCTTTTAAAATGTTAGGTTCAATTTTATTTAAAATATCATTAGGAATTGAAACATCACATTTTTTAATAAGATTTTGACATCCATTTATTGAAAGGGAATTTTCCCTTTCAGAAGAGAAATCTCTAGTTTTTATATGCATTAAGGCTATTTTAGATCCGACTTCATAACAGTCTTCTATTGTTATTTTAGTTTTAGATTTTCCTTGTAAATAGTTTACAATTATTGCAGGTTTTCCAAGTAATACCTGAAGATAATTATCTTCCGCATCACTAATAGGTTTTGGACAAAAAAACTTTTTTTTACTAAGATGTTTCATTACATTTATAAAAAATGGTAAGTCTTTTTTGTTAACTCTCTTTTCAAAAATTGTGAGTATAAATTCACCACTGGTAGTTTTTAAATGAAAATTACTATTTTCTATTCCTTCTGTAATTCCAGTAAATGAAATTAACTTACCAACTCTATATAGTTTTAAAAAATCAGATATTTGTTCATCATTTAAATTAGTATAAACTGCCAACTTTGTGTCCTAATTTCTCATTTTAACATTTTTGGTAAATTAAATTTTACATCTTCTTTTGTCACTTCATGATCTATGAGATTAACGTCAAAATCTTTTTTTAGTTTTGATATTAAAACTTGAACTAAAGTTTCAGGGGCGGAAGCACCTGCTGTCAATCCAATATTAGGATATTTTTTTGGATTAAAATTATTTAGAAACATATCTAATTTTTCTTCATTTGGAATCAAAATAGCTTTTTGAACACCATGTGACAACGCCACTTCAACTAAGCGAACTGAGTTTGAAGAATTTTCTGCTCCTATTACTAAAATATAATCACATATTTTTGACATTGATTTAACAGCCAACTGCCTATTTGTAGTTGCATAACATATATCTTCAGAGCTTGGTCCCTTAATGTTAGGAAACCTATTTTTTAATATGTTTAAAATTTTACTAGTATCATCTAATGATAAAGTTGTTTGTGTGGCAAAAGCTAAATTATCAGGATTAGAAACTTTTACTTTGTTAGCATCTTCTTCAGTTTCAATTAATGTAATACTACCTTCAGGAACTTGTCCCATGGTACCTATTACTTCAACATGATTTTTGTGACCTATTAATAAAACGTGTCTACCTAAATTATAATGCCTTATTGTTTCATTATGAACTTTAGTGACTAACGGACAGGTTGCATCAATGGATATCATTTTTCTTTGTTTAGCTTCATTAACAACAGACTTAGCAACACCATGTGCAGAGAATATTATAGGTCGATTTATTGGTGCTTCTTTAACCTCATCTACAAAAATAGCACCAATTCGTGCTAATGAATTCACAACGTCTTTATTATGAACTATCTCATGTCTGACGTAAACTGGGGCTCCAAATTTTTTAATAGACTCTTCAACTATTTTTACTGCTCTATCAACACCAGCACAAAAACCTCTAGGAGAAGCTAAATATAAATTAATTTTTTGTTTCTTCATAATTTACTTTTGATGTATTACATTGATTACGTCAATAAAGATTAATCTTGTTTTAAAGTTTTTTATGCTAAAAGGTAATTATCAATGGTTAAATTTATTATCCTTTGTTTTTTTTTAATTCTAAGTGGTTGCTCATCTCTCAAAAAGAATGTTGTGGATTGTCCTAAAGTAACAGCACCCAAAAAGGCCGCAGAAGTTATTGTTAAATCTGAAAATAGATTACCTATTTATGTTGGTTTGAGAGGTATTAAAACATATTGTACTAAAAATAACGATAATATTGAAATGGAAATTTCAGTAAACGTGAGGGCTATTAGAAAAGACAATAATATTGAAGATTATGTCCCTGTAAATATCACATTAGTTTCAACTGACATGAATAACAAAGAATATGATAGAGAAAATTTTAAATATTCGCAGTTTCTTTTAAAGGGAAGTAAAATAGTTGATAGAGAAACAGATTTTGATATAAAAATACCTAATGGCGGTCAAGTTCATTTGGGGCTGAGGTAATTAAACCAACAAGGAGGGTTTTATCTCATTAGATGATTTAGCTATTAAATTTACGTTTTCTTTTTTATCAATATTAGATTCTATATATATTTTTGAAGATTCGATTATTATGTTACCAGTTATTTTTTTTATATTTTTAATTGCATCAGTTTCTAATGCGATAATCTTTTGTTTAGCCTGATCTTCTTTTCTTTTTATAATATCTGAAGATTTGGAATAGGCTTCTTCTTGTATCTTTTTTGCTGTCTCTTTTGCTTCACGAATTATATTTTCGGCTTCTTCTGAAACTTTTTTTTGGGTTTGTAGAGATTTTCTAAGCTCTTCTAAAGCCTCTTCTTTAAGAGATTTAGCTTCTTGTAATTCATTTTGTATTAACACGGATCTATCATCTAATATGGACACAATTGCTTTGCTTGCTTTTTTCCAAACCAAACCAATGAATATAATAAATGCTATTGCAACCCAAGCTGTTTCATCAAGATACACGTTATTTCTCCATCAATATATTATTGGAAGCTAGCTTTATTGCTTTTTTAACATTGTTTTTATCATATTTTATATCTGTAAATTTTTTTACTACATCAGCTGTTATGTCCTCTGCAACATTTATAACATCGTTAATAACAGTATTTTGTGTATCAATTATTTTCTTTTCTGCCTCTGAAACTTTCAATTCCAATTTTGCAGAAATCTCTTTTTCTTTTTTTTCAATACTTTGTTTTGAATCAAATATAGCGTCAAAAATAATTTTTTGTGACTTTGATTTAATGTCTTCCTGACTTTTTATAATTGATTGTTTAATTTTCTCAGATTCTTGATTTGAAGTCTTGGCTTTAACTAAATCATTTTGTATGGAGGTTTCTCTAGAGTTTAAGATTGATTTTATATTTGGAGTTACCAAATATTTCATCAATGCAAAACCAATTATAAGAGAAACAATTGACCAAAACATTAGAGATGGATAAGTGTTAAGATCTAACTGGGGGAGACCTGTTTTCGCTTCTGAAGCGATTACTGTTTCAACATTAATAAAAAATATTGAAGTTAAAAATAATTTTGTAAAATATAACATTTTTAATTTTCTAAACTATATTTTGCCTATAGCTTATTGTGCTACAGGCAAAAAAATTTATTATTTAGAATGTAAATAATAACAAAAGTGCAATAACAAGCGCAAACAAAGCAACGGCTTCAGTTAAAGCAAAACCTAGAATAGCTATACCAAAAACTTCATTTTTTGCAGCTGGATTTCGACCAACAGCAGTAACTAAAGAAGCAAAGATATTACCAATTCCAACTCCTACACCGGCTAGCGCTATAACTGCTAGACCTGCTCCTATTAATTTTGCGGCATCCATTTCCATTTTATTTTCCTTTCGTTAATTATATAATTTAGTCATGAATTAATGTAAATGTAGTGCATCATGAAGATACATACATGTTAGAATACTAAAGACATAGGCTTGCAAGGCTGCAACTAGGAATTCAAGCCCAGTTAATCCTATAACGGCCATCAGTGGTAAAATTGCACCAACCTTTAAAAAACCACTCGCAGATCCCATCATTATTATAAGACCAGCAAACACCTTCATCATAGTGTGCCCAGCTAACATATTGGCAAATAATCTGACTGATAGGCTGATAGGACGAATAAAGTAAGATATTATTTCTATTGGAATAAGCAATGGCGCTAAACCAATAGGCACCCCTGATGGAAAGAAAAATGTAAAAAATTTCAATCCATGCTTAAAAAGTGCAATAATTGTAACTCCAATAAATATGATAGCTGCCAATGTAAAAGTGACCGCTATTTGTGAAGTAAAAGTGTAACTGTATGGTATCATACCAAGTAAATTACCAAATAAAATAAACATAAATAGAGTGAATATAAATGGAAAATAACCTTGACTACCTTTACCAGCATTCTCTTTAACCATATTAGCTACAAATTCATATGACATTTCTACTAGAGATTGAAATCTGTTAGGAACGAGAGCTTGTTTTCTAGCTCCCATATATAAAAATCCAGCAGAGCTCAGAATAGATAAGATCATAAATAATGATGCATTAGTGAAAGAAACATCTATGCCCATAATGTTTAATTCATATAAAACTTTTATTGTAAATTGCTCAACAGGTGAATTCATTATTTTTTTCTACATTAAATGTTAAAAGTATCCAATCTTGAGGCCTTTTCCAGTTACCACTCTCCAAAGATTTAATATACCGGCGGCCCCACCTAGTAAAAAGAATAAGATTAAAAACCAAGGATTTGTGTTTAACCACTTATCTAACGTCCAACCTATTCCTGCACCAACCAATAACCCAGCCAGTAGTTCAGTAGCAACTCTAGAAAAGGTATTAACTAAAGTTTGTTTATTGTTATTAACTTCGTTTTTATTCCTTTTTTTTGCTAAAGCATTATCTATTCTTGAATTCAAATTTTCTTCTTTTTTAAATGAGCTCATAACATACTTTCGCATACACCATATAAGCGTGCTTAAATTATTTTGACCAAGCAAATAAGTCAAGAGTTTACTTGAAAAAAATTTATTTTTTTAAGCAATGTCCCTTATTCTATTAGCTTCTTCTAAATTAACAGATACTAACCTACTGATTCCCTTTTGTTCCATTGTAACTCCAAATAGTCTATCCATTTTAGCCATTGTAAGTCTGTGATGTGTTACAACCATAAAATAAGTGTTTGTCTCTGCAACTATTTTATTAAGTAAATCGCAAAATCTTCCAACATTTGTGTCATCTAGTGGTGCATCTACCTCATCTAAAATACAAATAGGTGCAGGATTACACAAAAATACTGAAAAAATCAAAGAGATTGCCGTTAGGGCTTGTTCTCCTCCTGATAAAAGTGAAAGAAGTTGCATTTTCTTTCCAGGTGGACTTGCTAAAACTTCTAAACCCGCTTTAAGAGGATCTTCACTTCCAACTAATTTTAATTCAGCGTCTCCACCTCCGAAGAGTTTTTGAAAAAGATCTTTAAAATTTTTGTTAACATCTTTAAAGCTATCTTTTAATCTCTGCCTTCCTTCCTTATTAAGTTCAAAAATTCCAGTTCTAAGTTTTTCTATTGCTAATTCTAGATCAATTCTTTCAGATGACATGGTATCAATTTTTTCTTTCATCTCTTTCATTTCTTCTTCTGCACGCAAATTTACGGCGCCTAGTGCTTCCCTTTCATTTATAAGACGTTGAACAGTTCTTTCTAATAACTCAATAGAAAAGTTTAAATTATTTTTTTCATTAAAACCGACAATTTCAAGCAATTTATCTGTGTTTATTCTTAGCTTTTCAAAAACTCTAGCCTCGATGTTCTGTATTTTGTTTTTAGCAAGATTTAGCGAGGCCTCTATTTTTATCATTTCTTCACGAAAGGATGAAACTTTTTGTTCTGCTTCCCTTTCTAATTTTTCTATATTATGAAGGTTAGTTTCAGTATGTACCAATTTATCAGAGGCAATATTCTTGTCTTCAACAGCCTTATCAATTTGTTTGTTGAGATCCTCCTCTCTCTTTTCAAAATCATCTGGTAGGCTTGTCAATCTCTTTTGATCATCTTTTAACTTTTTCAATCTATCTTGCAAAGACATCAATCTCATGGACGCTTCATTTTCTCTTTTTTTCCAATTCTCACTTTGATTATTAATCTGCATTAGGGTTCTTGCTTGAAAACTTTCATGTGTCTTTATTTGTTGTTCTGATGCCATTGCGTCAGCTAATTCATTTCTACATTGATCGGCTATATTTCTTATTTTCAGTTCATCAGCTAATAATGATGGTAAATTAATAGAATTGTTTAATTGATTTTTTAGTCCAACTAACTCTTTTTGAGATATTTTTGTTATATCCAAATGCTCTTTTAATAAAACTTTAGATGAAAGAAGTTTTGCATCTAATTTTGAGTTAGTTAATTCTAATGTATTTGAATTTTTAATTATTTCTGATATTTGCGATTCTAACTCAATAATGTCACGTTTACATTTACTTATACCTAATTGATTTTCATCAATTTTACTTTCAATAATTTTTTGTTCTTCTTTTACAGCAGGTAATTTATTATGAAGTAATCTTAATTTTGCAATTTGTTGAAGTCTTTCGGAATAACTGTTTTGTACATCTTGAGGTTGTACAAAACCGTCCCATCTCCATAAACCACCTTTGGAAGTTGTTAGCGCTTGCCCAAATGATAAATCTTTCTGAAGATCATAAGCAGTTTCTTCATCTTTAACTATACCTACACCAATCAAAGCAATATCTAAAATTGAATTTTTTTTGATTTCTGAAATTATAGGGATTGCGCCTTTGGGTAATTCTGAGCTGAATTTAGTTTTTAAATCATTTCTCCAATATGTATTCTTAAGAAAATGATTTTGATCGTAATGAATTGGTGCTAATAAGGTTTCACCTAAAACAGATCCTATTGCTTTTTCAAGATTACCAATATTATTTATGCTTTTTTCTAGTGAGTTTTTATTTAAAGTATCATCACCTAATATCGAAGAAAGAGAATTTAATTCTGCGTTAATTACATTAAAATTTTGGTCAGTATTACTCTTTTGATCACTAAGTTTAACTTCTTTTTCTTCTAATTTTATTAATTTACGTTTATTAGACACTAAATTTTGATTTTTATTTCTTAATATTTGTTTTAATTTACTTAATTTATGATTATTTTTTTTAAGAAGTTGTTCATCTTCCTTTGAGTTAAATTCAGATATTTGAGATTCAGAGTTTTTAATCTTTTCTGTTAGAACAGATACACGATTTTCAAGATCTGATTTATCAGATTTAATTGAATATATTTTTGAAGTTATAGTGGAAAGTTTTGTATTTGCTTCTTCTGTTTTAGCCTTTAGATCTTTTACCTGCTTCAAGGCGTCAGTTTTCTTAGTCATAAAATTTGTTGACTCAGATTTTAGCCTTTCTTCTTCTGTAAATAGGTTCAACAATGTTTTCTTTGCGTCTTGTTTAATTTCAACTTCTCTTTGGATGTCTGTTTCTATTTGGGAAATTTGATTTAAGGTATTGTTTAAAGTTGTTTTTGCAGAGGATTTCTCTTCTTCTAATCTAATTTTTGATATATTCAAAGATTGTAAAACTGTTATCTTTTTAGTTTCTAATTTTTTAAACTCAGGTAATATATCTAAAATTTCTTGTTTTGCTTCAGTGTGTTTAGATACATTAATTTGTCCTTTGTTTACATTTTCTTTGGCTATATCTAAATGTTTTTTAAAATCATTAAACTCATTTTCTGCCGTATTTAATAGTGTTAAAAACAAAGTTGCCTCAGCTTTTCTTAGTCTGTCACCTACTGATCTATATCTAGCAGCCTTTCTTCCTTGTTTTTCCAATTCTAAAAGCTGATTTTGATAAGTTTGCTCAATGTCCATTAATCTATTTAGATTTTCATTAGCTCCATTTAGTTTTAGTTCAGCCTCATGTCTTCTGTTATGCAACCCCTTTATATTTGCTGCTTCTTCAAGAATTATTCTTCTATCTTCAGAGGTTGCATCTATTATTTGTGCTATTCTACCTTGACTAACTATTCCTGACGAACGTGCACCGGTTCCATTATCAGCAAAAATTAATTGTATATCTCTTGCTCTAACTTGTTTTGAATTAACCCTATAGATTGATCCCTTTTCTCTTTCGATTTTTCTAGAAATTTCAATTTCTTCAAGGTGGTTGAAATTTGCTGGAGCTTTTCGCTCTGAATTGTCTAATTTAATAGATACTTCTGCAAAGTTTCTAGCTGGTCTTTCACTTGTACCTGCAAAGATAATATCATCCATTTCATCGCCACGCATTTGACGTGCAGAATTTTCGCCCATAACCCATTTTACCGCTTCAACAATGTTTGACTTCCCACAACCATTAGGACCTACAACCCCAGTCAAGCCATCGTTAATCAATATTTCAGTTGGTTCTAAAAAAGATTTGAATCCAGAAATCCTAACAGATTTGAACTTCATTAATTATCCTTTATTAATATTAAGAATTCTTTGCTTTAATTAAAGTTAAAAGTTCTTTTTCAAAGTCTTTAAAAGACAAAGCGCCTGAAATTTTATAATTATTATTTATAATAAATGTCGGTGTGGACTCTATATTAAAATTTTTAGACTCCTTTTCCATTTTATTAATAATTTCTTGCATAAGTGGAATATTTTTTAAAATTTCATCAAATTGTTTTGAAGAAACTCCAAATAATTTTGCTATAGAACGTAATTCATCAAGAGGATTTTTTGAATATGCCCACTGCTTTTGTTTTTTTAATAATATGCTTATAGCTTCCAAGTATCCATCCTCAGTTGGAAGTGTTCGGGCTAAGGTGGCAGCGATAATAGCAAGCCTATCAAGAGGATAGTCAATAAACTCTAATTGAACTTTACCAGTATCAATGTATCGCACCTTGAGTTGAGGTAAAGTCTTAACATGAAAATTTGCGCAGTGACTACAGGTTAGAGAAAAATATTCCTTAATTTTAATCGGTGCATTTTTTGAACCCATAAATTGTTTACGCATATTGTCACTCAATAGGTCTTGATTTGAATAACTATATTTAGGGAAAACACTAACGGCCAATAAACTTAATAATGTATTTCGTCTATTTACAATAATTTGTTTTTTCAAAATCTTTACCTTTTAACATTATATTTGTTAATATTCTTATACACTAAATCAACTGATTTAATAATAGATATTTAAAACATCAGAGCATTTTTTTTCTAGAAATTTCGAATCTTTGCATTGCTAATTTTAGTTCTCCATCTGGCAAAATATTAGAAATTAAGTCTGGGTCATTAGTAAAAATTTTTTGTTGGAAAAAGTTTTTTTCTATTTTTTTAATATATCCAAGTTCAGACTGTATTATTTTAATTTTTGTTATAGCCTTATAGCCAAATCTTGAGTTTATTTGATTTAACAAAAATGGAATAGCGTGTTGAATTTCTGGTCCAAAACCATTTTGAACCTTTATAGTAATTTGGCCTTCAGTATTTTTGTTTCTATTAAACTTAATTTTATCAGGAATTGTAATATTAGAATAATGTTCTGCTATATAATTCCAATTTAGTAAAATATGTGTTTGAACGGCACCAAGTCTGCTTAACTTTTTTTCAACAATATTTTCTGTAATTTTTACTAATGACTTCATATTATAAATAACAATTTTTTTAAAAGAATATTTTTAACCGATAACATAATATATACATAAAACCATGAATAAGACAAAAAAAGATAATTACAAAAGTTTTTCTAATTTATTATTAAATTGGTATGACAAAAACAGAAGAAATCTGCCTTGGAGAGCTTTATCTGGGGAGTTACCCAACCCTTACTTTGTTTATTTGTCAGAAATTATGTTGCAGCAAACAGTAGTGTCAACAGTTATTCCCTATTTTTTAAATTTTGTAAAAAAATGGACTACTATTGATCAACTGGCTAAAGCAGATTTTCAAGAAGTATCTTCTTATTGGGCTGGTTTAGGTTATTATAGTAGGGCAAAAAATCTTCATGAGACAGCAAAAATAATTTCTAATGATTATAATTCGATAATTCCTTGTGACAAAAGCAAATTATTATCCTTGCCAGGGATCGGCAACTACACTGCATCAGCTATAATGGCAATTGCTTTTGATATTAAATCAAATGTTATTGATGGCAATGTCGAAAGGATATTTTCTAGATTACATGCCGTTGATGAGCCATTAGAAAAATCAAAAAAATATATTGAAGAAATCTCAGAAAGGTATTTGCCAAATCAAAGATATGGAGATTATGCGCAAGCACTAATGGATTTAGGATCATTAATTTGCAAACCTAAGTCTCCCAGGTGTTCTTCTTGTCCTTTGATTAGTTTTTGTAAAGTAGGTGCAACTGCTAACGCTAAAATATATCCTAAACGACTGCCCAAAAAAATTAAAAATAATAGATATGGTTTATTTTTTTGTTTAATTAATCAGCACGGTGATATTCTAATGACTAAAAATAATAATAAAGGATTATTATCAAATATGGATGTAATTCCGTCCATAGGTTGGCTAAAAGAAGATAAGAATTATTTCTCAAAATCACCTAATTTTATAACAAAAAAAGATTCTTTGTTTGATCTTGAATGGGATATTCTTGAAAAAAAAATAATACATGTATTTACACATTTTAAGTTAAACTGTTCAATTGCAATAGCTTATATTGATAATAATGACATTTTGAAAGATCAATCAGTCAAGAAATCCTATAGGTTTATTGATAGTCAAAATTTAAAAAAATTAGCAATACCAAGTTTAATTAAGAAGATTATAAAATATCTTGAAGACGAAAATTTATTTTAAATTAATGTTTGAAATGTCTTACTGATGTAAAAACCATGGCAATGTTGCGTTCATCTGCTGCAGCTATTACTTCTTGATCTCTAATTGATCCACCTGGTTGAATTACAGCTGTAACACCTGCATCTGCAGCGGCTACTAAACCATCGGCGAATGGGAAGAATGCGTCGCTAGCAACTACACTTTCAAAAGTCATTGATGATTTTAAGTTTGCTAATATTGAAGATTTTTTAGCTTTCTCATTTGCTATCATTGTGGAATCTATTCTACTCATTTGTCCTGCCCCAATTCCAACAGTTTGAAGATCTTTGGCATATATGATGGCATTGGATTTAGTATGTTTTGCTACCTTCCATGCAAAAAGTAAATTATTTATTTCTAATTGTGTAGGTGCTCTTTTTGTTACTATCTTCAGGTCAGTTTTCTGTAAAACTTTGTTGTCGCGAGTTTGGACCAGCATACCTCCTGAAATAGATTTTATATCCAATCCGTTTTCCTGAGGCATAGGCATTGATCCTGATGCTAATAATCTTATATTGGGTTTGTCCCTAAAAATTCGAAGTGCCTCTTTAGTAAAAGAAGGTGCAATTATTACTTCTAAAAATAAAGATTTCATTTGTTTTGCTAAATCTAGGGTTAATTCTCTGTTTAAAGCCACTATTCCACCAAATGCACTAATTGGATCTGTTTGTAGTGCTTTTTCCCATGCTAAATTTATATTAGCGTTCTCAGCCACACCACAAGGATTAGCATGTTTAATAATTGCTATTGCTGGCTGATTAAATTCACAAATTAATTCATAAGCAGCATTGCCATCATTAATATTATTATATGAAAGCTCTTTCCCTTGAAGTTGGTTAGATGTAGCAATTCCAATTCTAGGGTCATTCGTTTTATAAAATGCCGCTTTTTGATGAGGGTTTTCTCCATATCTCATTTTCAAGAATTTTTTAAGATCTATTGAAAATGTTTTAGGTAGATCAATTGCGTTAATGTTTTCATTATTAAACCAGTCAGAAATTGCGTGATCATACTCATTAGTTAATTTAAAAGCTTTTCCAGCAAGATATTTTCTAAAAGCATATGAGGTTTCACATTCATCTTTAAGTTCATTTATAAGCTTAGAGTAATCCCTAGGATCAGTTAAAACAGTAACAAACTCATGGTTCTTAGCTGCGGCCCTTATCATTGCAGGTCCACCAATATCAATATTTTCAATAACTTCGGTCTCATACTTGTTATTTTCAACGGTTTCCTGGAATTTATATAAATTAATGATTAGGAGGTCAATTTCTCTAATATGATATTTTTGCAATTGGTCTGTATGAACTAAATTATTTCTTCTGCTAAGTATCCCTCCATGTATTTTAGGGTGGAGCGTTTTTACTCTCCCATTTAAGATTTCGGGGAAATTTGTTTCATCTGAAACATCCTTAACTGATATTGCATTTTCTTTTAAAAATTTAGCAGTGCCTCCAGTAGATAAAATTTCTATATTATAATCCTCAAGAACTTTAGCTAATTTTTCAATATTAGTTTTGTCGGTTACTGAAATCAAAGCTCTTTTAATTTTAACTTTTTCAGTAAATAATTCATTACTGTCAACATTGTCCATTTTATTTAACCGATCTTTAATTTGATTATATTATAATTAAAATATTTCTTATTAATTTAAACTCAGTCTACTTTTGTAATTGAAATGCCCAATTGCAAGAGATCATCTTATAAGCCCTTATTTTTTCAAGCTTCATAATTATCATTATTTCTTTACAAGGAGTAGGACCTTTTGGGGTAAACATAACTGAATCCCGGATAACTATATCTTGATTGTCAGAGGTCATTTTCCAAATAAAGCCCTTTAAGTGGTTTAATAAAATTGAACCACTTCTAGTTTTTATAAGTTCAATGCTTGGATTTAAATGAAAGTGAATATTTGCCATTTTGGGTATTGTACCAACATTTCCAAGATTTATGATTACGTCTTTACCCCTTATTTCATTTTTTTTATTAGATAGATAAATTTGTCTTTTGTGATTTATCCCAAAAATAGTCTTATAACCAGAATGTGTTAAATCTAATAAGTTTCCATCCTTTGTCTTTCCGTATTTGACTTCTAATATCTCAGTTTTTCTTTTTCCTGTTAGATCTATATTATTTCTATCATCAATATTTAAAGTAGAGTGGGCAGCAGATGACGCTAATGAATTTTTGGCACTCTTAATACTAGATTTAGTTAATTCTCCTAGATTAGAAATAATTTTTTCTTTTTTATAAAAAAACTCAAACGCAAATAAACTTGCTTTTGTATTCGTACTTATTATTGGTTTTAAACCAATATCAACAAACACAACTGTATCCATATTGGATAATCTACAAAAACCAGTGTCTTCAGCAAGTTGAAAAATTCTATTTTTGTAACCAATCCTGTTTAATGTTTGTTTTATAATATCTTTAGGAACTAATGATCCTCCGTGGAACCATGCAAAACAATCATTTGGCATCTGAAAGCCTCTGCAGAATTCGCCCATTTTAATTGTTTTTTTATGTAAGTTCTCTGCATCAACATTTTTTAAAATTCCAACTATAGATCTAATTTCTATTAAATGTCTTAATAAATTTATATGTAGTACAGGACTTCTAGAGGTGTGTCCACCGTCATTATTTGTTAAAATTTCAAGTTTTTGATCTATAATATTTAATAATTCATCGATAATGATTATATCGTCAAATAAAATGGACTTAGCAACTAAAATACCTTTAATTATTATAATTTGTTGTAGATGATTATTTGTTTCTGTGAGTTTTATCTCGAGATATTTTGTTTGTAATGCAATAGAATATAAAATTTTCTTTTGTAAATCTAATTCACCACTCTCTGCAAACCATGAAAAATTGAAACTCCAACAAGTTACTCTCTCTGCCATTATTTGAGAGTCAAATTCCTTTGACAGAAGATTATGTTTCTCATTGATCCAATTTGAAACTAAAGAACGTGCTATGGATCTAGCTTTAATACTACCCTCAGCTTTCAAATCTCTCAAAAAATAAAACCTGTTAAAATCTTTAATTAGTTTGGGATTAGTTTTACCATTGACTATTGTTTTACCAATTTCTGAGTTGCCTTGCCAGTTATCAGTAAGTCTTCTTACAGGAGAATTCTGTCCATCTACTTTTAGCTTTTTTTTGAGAAAATAATTATTTGTAATTAAATCTATAAATTTAAGCATAAAATTAATTTCCCATTTTAACTAATGCGATAAAAAAACCGTCTGATCCATTGATAACATCATCAGAATTAAAATTAAAATAATTTGGAAGGATTCTTATGAAGCCTTCTTTAGTTATACAATCGCTAATCATAGGATAATCAGTGGAAAAAAATGGAACAATGGAAAAACTTTGATTTTTTTTTAAAAACTTTTCAATCCTTCTTTCACCTTCAATTTTTTGAAGAGAGCATGTAACATACATAATCAATCCATTTTTTTTTAATATTTTTGAAGCATTATTTAAGATATTATCTTGAGTTAAAATTAAATCGTTTAAATTGATTGGTGCTGGTTTAATAAAAATATCTGGATTTTTTCTAATCGTGCCTGTCGCAGAACAGGGAGCGTCAATTAAAATAACATCAGGTTTAAAGTTTGGCAGATAATCTTCTGCTTTAGCAATAATTAAACAAGGATTAAAGTTAAGACGCTTCATATTTTCTCTGAATTTATGAGACCTCAATTTATTTTTTTCAATAGATACAACGTCTAATTTGTTATCTAAAAGTTGGGCTGTTTTACCTCCAGGAGCGCAACACATGTCTACTACCTTAATAGTATCAATAGATTGAGAAAAATGTTGTTTTATTTTAGACAATAATAAATTACAGGGTATCTGGGATGCTGCATCTTGTATCCACCACAAACCATCAGAAAATCCTGGTAAACTTTCGACTGTCTCTTTTAAATTACATCTTATAACATTAGGCAAGATTTTTTTACCTGAGAGATTGATCTTAAATTGGTTCAATTCACTTTCTTTCATTTTATTTGAAACAACTATATCGAGTGGTGGCGCCTCCATGGCTATCTTTGCTATTTCATTAACATTTTTTTCACCATATGAAGATGTCCAACTTTTTAAAAGCCATTCTGGAAGGTTGCATTTATCTTCAGGAATGAAGTTCAAACAATTATTTTTATTTGTAACTATTTTACGTAGAATTGCATTTACGAGCTTAGATTGTTTTTCGCCAATATAAATTTTAGCTTGATTAACTGCTTCATTTAAAACTGCATAAGGGGCTATATTCAACCAAATTAATTGAATTGTAGAAATAACTAAAATGCCATTTAAGTAGCGATTTTTTTTCTTTATCCCAAACCTTGAGTATTTATTATAAATTTTTTGAGCTTGGTTATGCCTTCTCATACATGTGTTTATAAGTAAAAATAGAAAAGATTTGTCCCGTTTATCTAATTTATTAAAGTCAAAAGATTTTTTAATGATATCGTCAAATTTTTTATCCTTGTAAAAAACAAGTATCCAAATTTCCAATGCTACAAGTCTTACAGTCTTGTTTAAATTTTTTTTGGTGTTAACTATTTTTTGTTCTATCAAACTTCTGCCTTGTATTTGTGTTGATAATAAATATTATGTAAGTTATTTAGATTTTGATTAATAAGAAAGTTATACTTATGGATAGTAAAATTACAAAATTAAGTAAACAAAAAGAAGAAAATGATGCAAACGAGAATGTGTCCGAGGATGAAACTCCTCCCAAAGAAAAAGGAGGTCCTAAGGGATTGGAACCAACTAGATATGGTGATTGGGAAAAAGCGGGAAGATGCACAGATTTTTAAACTGATGATACTCTAGTAATGTTAATTGAATTAAAATCAGAAATACTTATAAATGCAGGTATTAGAGCGGCCGAACGAAATTTTACCAACGCTTATGTTATTAAAAAAGGTGATAGTGAAGCTGGTGCTATTTTTGTTAAAGTTGACACGCTAGACGGCTATGCGAAGCTTTTCACACGTAATTTGAAATATGACTTAATTAATGAGAATGATGTTGCAGAATTTGTAAATTTATATCCTGAAAAAAAATTACAAAATATCGACATAGATAAAAGAATTACTAAAGAAATAGAAATAGATAGCGATTGTTGGATAGTAGAAATTGAAGACAAAGAAGGCAGAAATCCTTTTCAAAATTTAAATTGTTAAATCCTCTATTAGTTGGCTTCTTTTATACAACCCTAAATAATCAGCTTTTAATTTAAGTATTCCATTCATATGTTTTAACATTGGTGTTGGTATATCTAGTTTTGTTCCAATTTCTATAATTGCGCTCATAATAGGGTCAATTTCTAAAGGTCGTTTCATTTCAATATCTTGTCGTGTTGAAGGCTTATGTCCAATTATAGATGATGCACCATCAATCCGTTTTTCAATTGTTACACTGAAGTTAACTCCAATTGCTTTACCAACTCTTTGGCACTCCTCCATCATTTCTTTTATCAATGATATTGAACTTGGATCATTACCTATAACATCTAAGCTTGCTCCAGTAATAGCGCTTATAGGGTTAAAAGAACAATTACCCCAAAGCTTAATCCAAATTTCATCTCTCAAGTTCTTTTTTTGTGGAGCTTTTAGCCCACCTTTTATAAATAGATCGGATAATATCTTTAATCTTTCAGAATTTATTCCATTTGGTTCACCAAGGCTAAATCTATTTCCTTCTATATGCTTTATTGTACCTGGCTTTTCAATTTCGCATGCTGGGTAAACAACGCACCCCAATGCTCGTTTTGGATTAAGAGTTTTCCAGATAATTCCATGGGGATCTACTGAATCTATGTGCGTATTTTCGAGTTTTGTACCTGTGTTAGACTTATAAAAATACCACCATGGTAATCCATTAACTGCGGATAAAATAGCAGTATTGTCATTCAAAAGGGGTTTTAATTGATTAACGATCCCTGAAATTGCATGAGCTTTAACACCAATAATTATATAGTCTTGTGTACCTAATTCACTTGGGTTTTCAGTGACTTTCAATTTAAATGTTTCTGATTTGTTACTTGAAATTAAGGTTAAACCATTTTTTTTAATAGCTTCTTTGTGGGGGCCTCTAGCTATCAATGAGACGTTTGCTCCAGCTTTACTTAAGCTGCATCCAATGTAGCCACCTATTGCTCCGGCACCAAATACGCAAATGTTAATCATATTAATTTCCTATTCTAAGCCAAGTTTTTCAGCAAGACCTATCCTTTGAAGTTTACCAGTGGCTCCTTTTGGTATTTCTTTTAAAAAACTTATATATTTAGGAACTTTAAAATCAGCTAGATGATTTCGAGCATAACTTTTAATTTCAATTTCAGAACATTTTTTCTCATTTTTTAGGACAATGGCAGCGCCTATAGCTTCTCCTAGTAATTTATCTTTTACACCAAAAGTAACAACTTGTTCAATTGCTTCATGTTCCATTAATATATTATCTATTTCTAGAGGAGATACTTTTTCGCCTCCACGATTGATAATTTCTTTTAATCTTCCGGAAATTTTTAAATAACCATCATTATCAAAAAACCCTTGATCACCAGTTCTAAACCAGCCATTAATAAATGAAGATTTATTAGCTTCATCATTGTTTTCGTAACCAGTAGTTACATTATCACCCCTAATACAAACTTCTCCCTCATGACCATTTTTCTGGATGTTTCCATCGGCATCCATTATACACACATCAGGACCTGCAGGTTTTCCAACAAATCCAGCTTTTTGAATCTGAGGAGGCATTGGATTTGACGTCATTTGGTGAGTTGCTTCGGTCATTCCATAAGCTTCAATAACAGTTGTTTTAAAAACTTTGCTTAATTCTTCAAAAACGGCCGGTGGTAAAGATGCTGATGATGATCTTATAAATCTCAGTGAGAGATTTTCTGCAAGTTTTACATTTTTTTTTGCCCTCATCAATATTCCTTGATGCATAGTAGGAACCCCTGAATACCAAGATATTTTCTCTTTTTTTGCTACATCTAAAAACTTTAATGCATTAAAACCGTCACTTGCATAAACTGAGGCTCCTGAAAATATTGATGAACACAATATTGCAATTAAGCCGTGTATATGAAAAAGAGGCATAATATTATAACAATGATCCTCAGAGTTCAATTTAAGAGAATTTGAAATATTTACTGCAGAAGAATAAATATTTTTATTTGTCAGAGGCACTACTTTAGGTCTAGATGTAGTTCCAGATGTATGAAGTACTAGAGCCTCATATGTTTCTTTAGATAATTCAAAACTAGAACTTTCATCATAAAGATTAAATATTCCGGTTGGCGCATTATCTATT
This sequence comes from SAR116 cluster bacterium AG-335-N04, assembly GCA_003279355.1. Lineage (GTDB taxonomy): Bacteria > Pseudomonadota > Alphaproteobacteria > Puniceispirillales > Marisalimonadaceae > Marisalimonas. The sequence continues at coordinate 40,964 of QBZS01000002.1, read as the reverse complement.
TTTTTGATTTCACACACTTCTATACCTAATTTTTTTGCGGCTTCGACAACAGGATTACTGCTATTCTTTTCCACAATTACGATTTTAGGCATTAAATCTTTTAAATAAAATTCATATTCACTAAACTTGTAAGAGGGGTTTAGTGGCGCAGCAGACATATAACTTGCTATAGCTAAAAAAGTTGTCGCCATCTCAGGGCCATTTGGGAGAACGATCGCTGCTCTGTCTGAATTTAGAAAACCTTTTTCGCTAAGTTGCCCAGATATGTCAAAAACATGTTTTTTCAAGTCTGAGTACTTGATTTTACTACCATCACTTGATGATATCGCAATACTTTCATCATCATTATTGTTAATTAAATTTCTTATAGTTTGTGTCATTTTATTTTCTCTATTTTATAAAGCTAATTTCATTATAAACGTATAAATAATCGAAAGTTCATTTAATTCTTAGAAGTAAAAGTTAAATTTGTAAATTTTTAAAATTTTAGAAAATAAATCTATTTCTATACTTGCTTTTGTAAAAATTCTCTGGCAGAGGGACTTAATTCTTCATACCCGTCATCATTAGAAATTTTATTAGCAGTACTCTTACCAAGCTCTACTCCCCACTGGTCAAAACTATTAATGTTCCATAAAAATCCAGATGCAATTGTAATATTTTCATATAGCGAAATTAACATTCCAATGGAAAATGGATTATTCTCATCCCAACTTATAATTGTAGATGGCCGATTTCCTGGAAAGTTTTTATTTGCATTAGCTAAATCTACAGAGCCAATAGCTAACGCTTCTGCTTGAGCAACTGCATTTATAACTAAATGTTTATGATTACTAACAATATGACTAAATTTTATGTCTTTTATTGGGTTACGAGGTATAAGTATATCAACAGGACTGGTTTCTAAGCCTTGGTGTAAAAATTGAAAAAAACTATGCTGAGCATTAGTACCAACTTCTCCCCAAATAATTGGACTTGCTGGCATTTGTAAAGGTCGACCTTCTACATCAACACTTTTCCCATTACTTTCCATTTCTAACTGTTGTGCCCAGGCGGGCAATTTAGAAAGACTGTCAGTGTATGGAACAATACAGTGGTTATTTCGATTCAAAAAATTTCGATTCCATATTCTAAGTAAAGCTAAAATAATCGGAATATTGCTCTCAATTTCCTCATTAACAAAATGTTGATCCATCATTTGGGCGCCATTCAAAAATTTCTTGTAATTAACTTCTCCTAAACCACACAAAATCGACATTCCTACTGAAGACCATAATGAGTATCTTCCTCCAATATTTTCAGAAATATGAAAAATATTAGATTTTTTAAATCCCCATTTCTTTGCTTTTTTTTCAGATGAAGTAACAGCCACCATTGCATCATTCAAACTAACGTTACTCTCTGTGAGCCATTTATGTATAATTTTGGCATTTTCAAGAGTTTCAAGAGTTCCAAAGCTTTTAGACGTTATTATAAATAAAGTAGTTTTAGGGTCACATTTCTCAAATACTTCAATTAGATTTATTGGGTCAATATTTGAAATAAAAAAAACCTTAGGTCCTTTATAAAAACTTTTTAGTGCCTGATTAACCATTAATGGACCTAAGTCAGATCCCCCAATGCCAACATTTACAATACTTTTGAATGATTTTTTATTTAAAATTATTTTCGTAAAATTAATAAGATTTTTCCATTCTTTTGTTTCAAAACGTTCTTTTTTTCTAAGATTGAAATGATCAACCGACCGGCTTTCAGAGCGATTTATTTTTGCTCCTGACATCATTTTTTTAATTTTTGACTTAATATTTGCTTTCTCAGCAAGATTAATTAGATCATCTTTAATTTCTTTGTCTAGGTTCTGTCTTGTTATATCTACTTTAAAACTTTGAAATTCAAATTGAAACTCAGCAACTCTTTGTTGATCAAAAATAAAATTACTAAGATTGTTGTAATCCTTGAATTTTAGCTTATCAAAAATGATTTTTGTAATCGGGTTTTGGGATAATTGCATACAACTGTTTTATTTCCTATGTAGAGTTTGACACTAACGCATTGTCGACTTATAGCATAATTTAACCTAGTTATGGATAAAAATCTATGTCGCTATTTCATTATATTTATAAAATTTTATTTTTGATTATTTTATTTACAATATCTTCAACTTGTTATTCAGAAACAATTAGTATTAAGGGCTTGGTCTTTTCTGATCTTAAAATTAATGAAGTATTTGCTAATCAAAAAATAACTTCAGGTTATCTGACAATTGAAAATACAAATAAAAAAGATGAACACTTAATTCATTTAGTATCGAATTTTTCAGAAAAAACCGAATTACATAATATGACCGTTGAAAATGATATCATGAAAATGAAACATATGGATAAGGGTATAACTATAAAGGCTAATTCAAAATTAATTTTTAGACCGGGTAGTTTTCATATAATGTTCATAAAATTACTTAAGCCTCTTAAGGTTATGAATAAATATAAAGTTAGATTTACTTTTCAAAATGCTGGTACAATATTATTAGAAATGCCAGTTAAAGCAAAAATAAACATCATTAAAAAGAAAAAACATAGTCATCATTAACAAAGTACTGTCGTCTCCAAAAATTAAATTTCTATGAATGAATAATTATTAGGAGGCTTAAGTAATTTTATAAATGTTGGATATTTTTTTTAAATATTGTAAATAACTTATTATGATTTTTATATATTATAGATGGTATTGTGGCATTTGACGAAAAATTTTCTGTTGCTCCAATGATGGAATGGACAGATAAACATTGTAGATATTTTTTTAGACTTATGTCTAATTCTTCAACTTTATATACTGAAATGATTTCTGCAGATGCTATAATATTTGGGGCTCGTGAAAAATTATTAAACTTTAACAAAGAAGAGTTACCTTGTGTTCTTCAATTAGGAGGTAATAATCCTAAAAAATTAGCCTTGGCTGCGCAGTATGGACAAGATTATGGCTACTCTAAAATTAACCTAAATATTGGTTGTCCATCTAATAGAGTGCAGAAAGGTGCTTTTGGTGCATGCTTAATGAAGTATCCTAAACTAGTTGCTGAATGCGTTAAAATTATAAAAAATAATTGTCAAATACCTGTAACTATAAAATGTAGGATTGGTGTTGATGATATGCACGAGGTGCAAGGACTAAATGAATTCATTGATGAAGTATCTGAAAATGGTATCGATTTGTTTGTGATCCATGCTAGAAAAGCACTTTTAAATGGTCTAAGTCCAAAACAAAATAGAGAGATACCTCCTTTAAATTATAATAGGGTTGGACTATTAAAAAAAAGAAGACCTGATTTAAAAATTGTTATTAATGGCGGTATTAAATCTATAAAAGAAGGCCAAGATTTAGTAAGTAAGTTTGCGCTAGATGGGTTTATGATTGGAAGAGAAGTATATAAAAATCCATATATATTATCTTCTATGGATAGAATTGTGTTTAACAGTGAAAAAAAGATCAAATCTAGATATAAAGTTGCCATGGAAATGGCAGATTACATAGATAAATTTATGAAAAAAGAAGAAGGTCGTGTTCATGCAGTTACTAGACATATTTTAGGTTTGTATAACTCCCTTCCTGGTGCTAAAGAATGGAGACGAATATTAAGTGAGGATACCAGATTTTCAAAAAATGGAGATATTTTAAGGTTGGCGACAGACAATATAGAAGAATTTATACATAGTAAAAATTTTATTTTAGCCTAGGAGGTTGCAGTTGGAAGAAGTTAATAAAAAAGAGGGATATAGGTCTATATTAGAAATGGGACCTTTATTGTTGTTTTTTGGAGTAAATTATTTTTATGGTATAATGGCAGGTACGGCAGTTTTAGTTATAAGTACTCTGTTTTCCCTTATTCTGTCATGGTATTGGTTTAAAAATATACCAATGATGGCTGCAGCTGGATGTGTTGCAGTTGTTTTTTTTGGTGGATTAACAATTTTTTTTGATGATGAGTTTTTTATAAAGATAAAACCCACTATTGTGTCTATAATAATAGCTGGCATCCTTGCATCAGGAAAAATTTTAGGTAAAAATCCTTTGGCTGCTATTATGAAATCTGCAGTAAATTTAGATTTAGAAGGTTGGAACAAACTGACTTGGTTATGGGTTGGTATGTTTATTATCATGGCTATCGCCAATGAAATAGCTTGGCGTAATTTAACGACTGATCAATGGGTCTCTTTTAAAGCCTTTGGTATTCCAGTTTTATCTCTTGGTTTCGGTCTACTATCATTACCAATAATGCAAAAACATCAGATTAAAAAAGACTAAACTATTTTTTAATACTTTCTAGTTTTTTCGAAAGTTCAAGAGCCATTTGGGAATTTGGTGGAAGTTGACTTAACAATAAAGTCCAATTGTCGATTGCTATTTTATCTTGACCTGTTTTAAAAGCCTTCAAACCTCTAAAAAATAAAGCATTTATGTTATTAGGTTCGCTTTCTAATATTTCATTAACTAGCCTGTCTATTTCGGGAGTGAAGTTTGGGTCTTTTTGAGGAGGTAACAATTCTTTTAAAAGTATTTTTTTAAGATTCAGATTTTGAGGGCTAATTTCTATAGTAGTGCGTAATGCATTTATAGCTTTATCCATATTATTAAGAACTTTATATGATTTGTATAATTTAACCCAGCCATCTAAATCTTCTTTGTTTTTTGTTAAGCGAGATGCAAGTTGTTCGACCATTTGGTTAATCCTAACTTTTTGATCCTTCTCGTTTAAATTCAAAATTTCACTTGTAATTGGAGAATTTATATTTAATCTTTTTTTAAGACTTTTGCTTAAAACTTGGTCAGAAATCCCTAAATTTCTCGCAGCCGAACGAATGTTAGTTTCAAGATCTTTTTCCCAAGCATCATCGCTGGAGGTATTTCTATATAATTTTGTCCATATTTCAAATGCCTTTTTTTCATTTCCAATTTGTGATTGTAATAATCCATTTAAGAAATTTGCTCCAGGGTCCATTGGGTTTTCAGATAATGCTTCATTAATTAACATTTGTGCTTTTGATGTTACTTGACCATCAGCCTTTCTTACAATTGCTTGAGCGAGTAAAGATTTTAATCTTGGTGAATTTTTAATAGATAAAATTCTAGTCAGTGTTGAAATTTCAACATCAATCTTGTTAATTCGTGATGCGGTTGCGGCTAAGTCTAAAAGTATATTAATATTACTGGGACTTTCCTTAGACTTAGAAACCAATTCTTCAAATATCTTTAAATCTTGTTTTCTGTTTTTGTCTTGAATGATATTTTCTTTTAAAAGTTTTTCCTTAGCTGTATGGAGTTTATTCATGTCTATAAAGGGGCTTCCTAACTCATAGTAGAGAATGGAGCTAAGTAAAAAAAGAGATATCCCCGCTATATAAAATAAAAGTTTTTTTGATTTTGTCCTTAACCCAATCTCTAGAGTTAAATTTTCATTAGATAAACTTATAAAAATATAAATTGTTAATAGAAGAGTTAAAGTAAAGATTATAATAAATAGCATTGTGTAAGGCTCTTTTATTTATAATTAGATTTTAAAAACCTTATAACAAAAAACGAACCAAAAGCTAAAATTATAAAAGGTAAAAACCATAATAAAATTGTATTTGTTTTTAATGGTGGTTTTAACAAAATAGAATCCCCATATCGGTCTCTCAGAAAATTATATATTTCTTCATCACTTATTCCGTCTTGTAATTTATCTTTTATTAAGACTTTTAAGTCTTTAGCTATTTCTGAATTAGAATCATCAATACTTTGATTTTGACATACAAGGCATTTAATATTTTGAGAAATTTCCCTTGTCTTTTTTATGATAAAATCTTTATGGGGACTATTTATGTCAGCTAATAAATTATTCTGAGATATTGATAAAACCAAACAAAACAGGAATATTCTTATATTTCTAAACATTTTTAATTTTCTTGTATTAAAGGTAAAACTTCAAACTTGAAACTATCATATAATAACGGACCAGCGTGACGATAAATAATTTTACCTTTTTCATTAATTAAAAATGTTTCAGGCACTCCATACACGCCCCATTCAATTGCGACTTTGCCATAATCATCAAGCCCAATATTTTTATAAGGGTTGCCAAATTCTGCTAAAAATTTTTTTGTATTTATAAATTTATCCTTATAAGCAACGCCAACTACAGGTATAATTTTACCTAATTCTTCCATAATTGGTACTTCTATTCTGCACGGAGCACACCAAGATGCAAAAAAGTTTACAGCAAATATTTGATTTTCAAAATTTTTGAAATTTAGATTTTGTTTTTGATTTAATGATCCAAAATATTTAACTTCTGGGATTAATATTTCAGGAATATTTTTACCAATTAGTTGTGATTTGATAGATTGAACTTTTTTGGGTTCATTTTTCAGTTGATATAGTACTAATGCCGAAATAAAAAATATTAATAAAAAGAATGTGAGTGGTAAAGTTTTTAAAATTGAGAAATTATTTTTCATATCTTCTAATTTATTATTTTTCTAGATTTTCTATTTTGTAAAATTGATACCAATCCACCTAAAGCCATTAGGCAAGTGCCTCCCCAAATCCATGAAACTAAAGGATTAAAATAAACTCTAATTGACCAACCAATTTCTTTATTACCATCTCCCAGTACTAGATATGTATCGCCTAAAAAACCAGTTAAGATTGCAGCCTCTGTTGTTTGACTTTTTTCTGTCGGGTAAAAACGTTTTTCTGGTTTTAGTTTATTAATAATCTCACCATCGCTTAGTAGATTAAAGGTTGCAGTTTGAGATCTGTAATTAGGACCGTCTAGCATTTCAATCTTTTTAAATTCTAATGATTGATTTCCAACATTAAAAACATCTCCTATATTTTTTCTTCCATTATATTCCGTTTTAAAAAACTGTTCTCCCGTCACACCAGCTAAAAATACTGCAACTCCTATATGCGCAAAATGAATTCCAAGATTTATTTTTGATATAAAGAAAAAAAACTGGCGTAATTTATTAAATTTAATTTTGGATTCTTTTATTTTAGAAATAATATCAGTTACTACACCACTAAAAAGCCAAATAGAAAGTGAGCTGCATATAAGTGCGAATAATGATGATTGTTCAATCATATATAAACATATCATGCCGAAGAATGTTGCTATAACAAGGAATATAAATTTTTTGGATAAATTCTTTTTTTTGGTTTGTTTCCAATTTAACAAGGGGGCAATTGCCATTAAAAAAACTACTGGAGCCATAATTGGAGCAAATGTTGCATTATAGTAGGCGGGCCCAATAGAGATTTTATTACCATTAAATGCATCTAAAAATAGAGGGTATAAAGTTCCAATTAGGACAGTAGCGGTTGCTGTAGTCAGAAATAAATTATTTATTAAAATAGCGCTTTCTTTACTCATTAAATTAAATTGTACTTTATGTTCATTGAATGATGAACTTTTCAAAGCATACAAAATTAATGGACCACCTATCGCAATTGCCAATATAATCAAAATAAAAACTCCTCTAGATGGGTCTGATGCAAATGCATGAACTGAGGTTAGTAACCCAGACCTAACAATAAAAGTTCCCAATAGCGAAAATGAAAAAGCTAAGATTGATAAAAGAATGATCCAATTAATTAATACAAGTTTTTTTTCTAATACTCTCACTGAATGTAATAAAGCAGTTGCAATTAACCAAGGCATAAATGACGCATTTTCAACTGGGTCCCAAAACCACCATCCACCCCATCCCAATTCGTAATAAGCCCACCAACTTCCCAAGGCTATGCCAATTGTTAGAGCAGACCAAGCAATTGTTATCCATGGCATCATTTGCTGGGCCCATTCTTTATTTATTTGACCTGTAATTAGAGCACCAACTGCAAACGAAAATGAAACTGATAAACCTACATAACCAATATATAGCATAGGTGGATGTAAGGCTAATCCTGGGTCTTGAAGTAGCGGGTTTAATCCCCGTCCATCTAAAGGCAGTACTTGAACTCTTTCAAATGGGTTAGAAGTGAATAGAATAAAAGCTAAGAAAAGGCATAATATTATCGTTTGCACGCCTATTATTGAGGATAGAAGTTTGGAGTTCATACTAGAATTTTTTATTGAAATTAGAAAAGTAAATGTGGATAAAATCAATACCCAAAGTAATAGAGAGCCTTCATGATTTCCCCAAACACCACTAATTTTATATATTAAGGGTTTGAGCGAGTGTGAATTATTTGAAACAAGTAGCAAAGAAAAATCTGAGATAATAAAGCTATAAGTTAAAATAAAAAAAGATGACAAAATAAATAAAAAATTTATTAAGGCACTCCTTTTAAGAATATGAACTGTAAAGCCATCAAATGATTTGATATTATATATCCAAAATAATATCTGCATGATTGTTGCAACAAAGGTGATTATAAGAAATATATGTCCTATTTCTGGGATCATTTTTTCTTTTCTCCCTGCCACACACCACTTTTGATTAGAGCGTCTGCGACTTCTGGTGGCATATAATTCTCATCATGTTTTGCTAGAACTTGGTTGGCAATTAACTTATTATCTTTTAAAATACCTTCAGCCACTATACCCTGACCTTCTCTGAATAAATCTGGAAGTTGTCCTTTAAAAAAAACTTTTATATTATCTTTTTTATCGGTAATTTCGAAGATTGATTCATTCTTATTAATTACAACAGAATCTTCAAGTACCAGCCCTCCAATTCTTATTTTGTTCTCAATATTTTTAACATTTCCATATTTTTCTTTTAATTCATTTGGAGTGTAAAAATAAATAATGTTTTCTTCAAGAGCCATTAAAACTAGTTTAGTGGCCACGCCAAGAATACTTAAAATTAAAAATAATATTAAAAGACGTTTATATTTAGGGTTCATTTAGTCCACTTTGAATTTAAGGAAACATTAATTATCAGAATTTAACAATTTTTCTAATAACTTTTTTGCTTTTTTTGATTGGTAAATCGACCGAATAAATAAAAAGCCAATACATAACAAAGTTAAAATATAGCTAGGTAATATATAAAGATTATAACTTTCAAATATCCAAGGTGTTATATGCATATTATAACCAATCTACGAAAGTTCTTTAAGATTTAATTTTAATATAAGTGCCTCACATTTTTTCTCAATTAACTTTGTCTTAACATTAACAATTATTAAATAAAGAGAAAAAAGACCCAACCCTATTATCATTAAAGTTAATGGAAGTAACATTTGATTGTCGATAGAAGGACCGTCAAACTTTAGTATACTTGATGGTTGATGTAGCGTGTGCCACCAATCAACAGAAAATTTTATTATAGGTAGATTTATAATACCAATTATAGCAAGAACGGACGCGGATTTAGAACCATCGACTTTTCTCTCAAAAGCGTTATGTAATAAAATGAATCCCAAGTAGAAAAAAAATAATATTAGCATTGAGGTTAACCTGGCATCCCACACCCACCAAGTTCCCCACATTGGCTTTCCCCACAATGATCCTGTTATTAACGTTAATATAGAAAACAAAGCCCCAATAGGAGCAATTGAACTTGAAATCAAATCTGCTAATGGATGTTTCCAGACTAAATAAAAAATAGATGATACAGCTAAACTTAAATATAATAAAGAAGCAAGCCAAGCTGCAGGAACATGAACATACATTATTCTTACAGCATCACCTTGTTGATAATCCTTAGGACTATCGAAAAGGCTGAAATATAATCCGAAAATAATGAATAATAATGAAATTACCAATAGTGATGGCTCAAGCTTATTTGTAATTTTTTTAAACCTATTTGGATTAGCTAACCAATCAAACATTTATATTAAACTTTCATAAATCAATTTTTATATACTCTTATCACCGTCCAATAGCTATTCTTACTAACAAAGCTGAGATAAATGGTGAGATAACTAAATATACTAGAGTTAACGCTAATAATAAGAACAAATTTCCATATGGTGATACATTTATTTTTATAGCTTCATTGACGCCAACTCCAAATATTAAAATAGGTGTCATTAGTGGTATGATCAATATAGGTAGTAAAATATTTCCTCTTCTTGCTCCTAAAATTAATGCTGAGCCGCTTAACCCAATTAGTGAAATTGCAAGACTACCCGCTGAAATACTAATAACAAGCCAAGGAATGTTTTTTAAATCCATATCAAGTAATATTGCAAATATTGGTGACGTTATTATTAATGGAATTAATATGATCAACCAATATGATATTCCTTTAGACAACATAACTATTTCTAAAGGAATTGGGCTTGTAGCAATTTGATCTAACCACCCATTTTCAAAATCTTTTTGTAATAATTTTTCCAAAGAAGGTATTATTGCTAAAATTAAACCAACCCAAATAACAGCGTTTGACACAATATTTAATTTTTCTTGAATAGGACCAAGTCCAAGTGGAAATAGTATAATTATCAAAATAATAAAACCAACTATGGAAATTAAATCAATTAATGAGCGGGAGTTTGTTAGTATATCTCTTTTAACATGAGCAATGAATATATTTGACCAGCTAGAGTTAACTGAATTCATGAAATCCTCTGTTTTTTTAATTCATCTAAATCTAGAGTATAAAATTTTTTTTCAATTATAGTTTGATCATGACTAGCTATAATAATTGTTCCCTTTTGTTCTAAAAACTTCAAAACTAATTTCTTAAATAAAATCAAGCTTGTTGTATCTAATTCATTAGTTGGTTCGTCCAATATCCAAAAATCAACTTTATTAATAAATGAAATATATAATCTAGACAAAGCAGCTCTTTTTTTTAAGCCTTCAGAACATTGTGAAATATATAAATCAGCATATTTTTCCATGCCTACACTTTTAAGTGCCATTTTTATAATTTCTTTATTAGGTGACCATCCTTTCATTGTTAACCAAGCATTAAGGTTTTCAGCAACTGTTAAATCCTTTGATAGGCCGTTCTTGGTATCTAAAAAAATTAAATTTTCAACCCATTCTTCATTATTTTCAAAAATATCTTTTTTATCTTGTTTTATTGTTCCTCTTTCTAATGGAGTAAATCCAGCAATAGCTCGTAATAATGTAGATTTACCAGACCCATTTTTACCTTTTATAAGAGTTGTATATCCAGATCTAATGACTGCATTAAAATTAGAAAATACAATTTTGTTACCTCTTTGTATTGTTAGATCTTTAAGATAAAGCATTTTCTACCTAATAAAATATTTATTAATCACCTAGTTTTATACAATAATTATTGAAAAGTCTTGTAACTAAGATTAGTTTTTCTAAACTTATCCTTTTTAAATAAATTTTATAAATAATTATCTATGTCAAATATTAAAATTTTTAAAAAATGAATGGATGCAGGCATGAATGAAGGGCCTTTAAAAGGTATCAAAATTATTGACGCATCTTCTGTATTAATGGTTCCATATTGTACAAAGTTACTAGCAGATATGGGAGCAGAAATAATTAAAATAGAGACTATAGACGGTGACATAACTAGACATATTGGTCCTAGTGTAAATAAGGGAATGGGGGCAGTTTTTTTAAATATAAATAGAAATAAAAAAAGTGTTTGTATTGACTTGAAATCATCAGAAGGTCGTTTGATTGTTTATAAACTAATCAAAATTTCAGACGTTTTTGTTTCTAACATAAGAAAAGTTGCACTAAAAAAAATTGGCTTAACACACTCACATTTTAAAAAAATTAATCCTAAAATTATAACCGCAAATGCCGTAGGTTTTTCTTCTAAAGGGCCATATTCAGGGCTACCTGCTTTTGACGATACAATTCAAGCAATAAGTGGAATGGCAGCTTATCAAGAAGTTTATTCTAATCAACCAAGTTATACTTCAGGTGCTACTGCTGACAAAGTAACTGGACTTATGCTGGGAATGTCAATTATCAGTGCATTATTTCAACGAGAAAAAAAAGGTATTGGAACTCAAGTAGAGGTGCCTATGATGGAGACAATGGTTGATTTTACACTTGTGGAGCATTTATATGGTTATAATTTTATCCCTCCAAAAGCGCCTCCTATTTATCCAAGACAATCTTCACCAAATAGAAGACCTTACAAAACTCTAGATGGTTATATTGCTGTGATGCCATATAGTGATGAACAGTGGTTAAGATTTTTTAAATTAATTAAAAAAGAAATTATTTTTCAAGATCCTAAATATTCGACAGCGAAATCTAGAAATGAAAATATTAATCAATTATATTTTATTATGTCAAAAGCATTAGAAACAGAAAAAACTGATTATTGGATTAAAAATTTAAAACAAAATGATATCCCAGCAACTAAAGTGAATTTTCCAGAAGATATTTTTAATGATGAACATTTAAAGAAAACAAATTTTTTTAAAAAGAACCAACATCCTACGGAAGGTGATTTATTATATCCAAGCTTTCCAGTAGAATTTGATGAAGATAGAAATGAAGAACCATTACATGCTCCTAATCTAGGAGAAAACACGAAAGATATTTTATCTGATTTAGGGTTTTCAGAATTTGAAATTGATAATCTGGCTTCTAAGGGTGTAATTAAAATATATATAAATGAAAGTTAAATTATGAAAATAAAAAATGTTGGATTTATAGGTCTTGGTGCTATGGGATCTGTTATGGCTCCTTTAATCGTAAATGCTGGTTATCATGTTTTTGGTTATGATATACATACTAAAACTGACAAATCCTCTGGTATTAAACAGGTTTCTAATATTAGAGATTTGAGTAATCTTGATGTTATAATTTTCATGTTGCCTGATGGCAAAATAGTTGCTGATGTAACAGATAAATTACTACAAAATAACGTTAAATCAGTTTTAATAGATATGTCTTCAAGTGATCCTAGAGATACAAAACAGTTAGGAAAAAAATTAAAAATTAAAGATATAAAATTCCTAGATGCGCCTGTTTCAGGAGGGGTATCAAGAGCTAAAATTGGTGAACTAATGATAATGGCAGGTGGTAACGTGGATCATATTGAAAGTGTACAAGAATTATTATCTGTTATGGGGAAAGTACAATATGCAGGTCCATTAGGATCTGGTCACGCTATAAAAGCTTTAAATAATTATGTGTCTGCTGCTGGTTTAATCGCAAGTTTTGAAGCTTTAGCTGCTGCCAGATCTTTTGGTATTGAACCAGATAATTTCTTAAAAATAATAAATGGAGCTACTGGAAAAAATAATACAACAGAAGTAAAGTTGGATAAGTTTGTCATATCAGAAAAATTTAATTCAGGTTTTGCGCTTGATCTAATGGTAAAAGATGTATCAATTGCAGATGGTTTAATCAAAGATTTGTCAGCCGATAATCCTTTGTCTGATAATGTTTCAAATTATCTTTCAAAATCCTTAGCACAACTTGGAAAAAATCCAGATCACACCGAAATTTATAAAGTACTTAAAAGATAAATTTTAAAACAATTTTATCAATAAGTTATTTATTTTTATTCATTTGAAGCTGAGAAATTGTTGTTGTGCTTGTATTTAATTCTAGGCTCATTTTAAATTCTATTAATGATGGTCCGTTCACTTCCATCGCTTCTTGTATAGCAGGTGATATTTCTTCAATTTTTTCAATAGTAAAACATCTTAAACCAAAGCTTTCCCCATATTTAGCAAAGTCTGGATTAACTAAATTTGTAGCGTAGTGATCTCTAGTGGGGAAATGTACTTCTTGATGATAACGTATAGTTCCATAATGTTGATTATTAGCAACTATAACTCTAATATTTGCATTTTGTGCTACTGCCGTAGCAAGTTCAGATCCTGTCATCAAAGCCCCACCATCTCCAACAATTGAGAAAACTTGTCTGTCTGGAAACCTTAAAGCAGCTGCAATACCTGCTGGAATTCCCATCCCCATAGCGCCAATCTCTGATCCAATTAGTGTCATGGAAGATCTGAAAGGAAACCTGTGGTGCATCCAACTTGTAAAATTACCTGCGTCATTCGTTATAACAGAATCGTCTGGTGCAAGCTCACCTAATGCGTCAATTAAGTGGGCAAAATCAAGCCCATCATTAGCATTTTTGGGAGATTGAGTTGCATCATTATGTAAATAACGTTGATGACATAAGGTCACCCACTCATTTCGTTCAACACTAACATTCCTACTTTTTAAATTTAATAACTGTTCAAGAAAATTTTCTGAATCAGCAACAACACTCATATCTGTTCTAAATATTTTTCCAATTGTATTGGGATCTGGTAATACATGTATAAAAGTCTGACCTGATGATGGAAACTTATAAGCCATATTAGGTACACCATTAAATCGATGCCCAACTACTAATACAACGTCTGCTTCCAAAGCATTTTTTCTTATAGGTTCTGGGGGTCGTAAACCTAATTCACCAGCATAGTGTGAGTGATTATGAGAAAGGATATCTTGATGCTCATAAGTACATAAAACTGGTAAATTATGGACTTCAGATATGTTTCTAACAAGTTCTCTTGCCTTACTAGATGTGTGTACTTGACCTCCCACTACCAATACAGGCTTTTTTGCAGATGATAAGATATTTGATACCTCTACAACTTTTTCTGGAAAAGCTAATGGCGGATTGATTTTAATTCTTTTTACATCATCTATTTCAACTTTTGCCTCTAATACATCTGTTGGTATAGCTATTACTACGGGCCCCGGAATGCCACTTTCAGCAATATGGAAAGCCCTAGCAGTTACATTTGCAATCTCACTCGGTGTGTTAATTTGCTCTACATGTTTGGCCATGTCAGAAAACGTCTTTATAAAATCCATCTCTTGCAAATGCATTTTACCGGTACTAATCCTATTTACTTGTCCAATAAATAGGACCATTGGCACTCCACCTTGATGTGCCGAGTGAACAGAAATCGAAGCATTTGTTGCTCCAGGTCCTCTGCTGACAAATGCAACGCCAGCTTTACCTGTACATTTTGCGTCAGCTACAGCCATAAACCCAGCTCCACCTTCATGCCTGCAAGTAACAACGTCTATTCCAGGTGAGTATAATAATTCGTCCATTACAGATAAATATGATTCACCTGGAACACAAAAGAATCTATTAACCCCGTGATTTTTCAAAGTTTGAACAAAAACTGAAGCAGCTTTCCTTGCCATAATTTAAATTTCCTTGATTTTATATAGTTGTTTTTTTTCCACCGTCTAAATTAATTTCAGTGCCAGTAAGATGACGCATCTTTGGATCACATAGAAAATAAGTTAGTTCAGCGACCTCTTTTGGTGTACCAAATCTGTCTAATCCAATATTTTTGAGAGCTTTTTTTTCTGCTTCAGCAAAACTTATCGCTTCTCTATCTGCATTACTCTGAATGATTGTTATTAAACGATCAGTTGACGTCATTCCAGGATTAATAGAGTTTACATTTACACCATCACTTAAACCTTTTTTAGATAAAGCTTTTGAAAAATTTAAGAAGGCAGCATTAACAGCTCCACCAACCATAAAAAAAGGATCAGGTGAATGACTCATTGCCCCATTAATTGAAACAATCCATCCTTTATTTTTAGAAAGAGTTGGCCAAAATGCTTTTGACAATCTAACTGCGCTATAAAATTTTAGAGCAAAACCATCTTCAAAATCTTCAATAGGCTGCTCCAAAAAGTCACCACTTTTTGTAGCTCCAGCGCTAAATATCAAAGTATCAAAATCAGTAAATTCATTTTCAATTGCTTGAATAGCACTCTCACATCCTGACTTTGTTTTTAAATCAGATGCGTGATAATATATATTTACTTCAAATTTACTTTTTAATTCGGATGTTGTTTTCTGTAGATTTTTTTCATTTGATGCAAGTAAATAAATATCTATATTTTCTTGAGCAAATCGTTCAGCTATAGCTTTACCGATACCTTTGCTACTTCCTGTAATTACTGCTTTGCGACTTTTTTTAGGCATTTATTTCTCCTAAGATTATTTTTATCTTATTGAAAATTTTAAAAAGTGTATATTAATTTTTGATGACGTACGTTTGATATAAAATGAATTATTTTGGAATTATATTAATCTATTTTATGTGCGAGTAAGAATAATGAATTTAAGTCTAAAAAATATTTCAAATATAAAACCAAATTCATTTTCTAATGATTCTAAAGTTAAAGCTCTTTTAGGACCAACTAATACAGGTAAAACTTATTATGCAATGGATAGAATGCTTTCCCACCGCACGGGAATAATAGGTTTTCCTCTCAGATTATTAGCCAGAGAAAACTATGATAAAGCCGTTCTACAATTAGGAAAATCTCAAGTTGCCCTTGTAACTGGTGAAGAAAAAATTATTCCTCCAAACGCAAAATATTTTTGTTGTACGGTAGAGTCAATGCCATTAGAAAAATCATTTGCTTTTGTGGCAATAGATGAGATCCAATTAGCATCTGATCCTGACAGAGGATATATTTTTACTGATCGAATCCTAAACGCAAGAGGTTCTGAAGAAACTGTCTTTCTTGGAGCTGAAACAATCAAACCTTTACTGCAGAAAATTTTACCAAAATGTACTATAGAAATACGACCCAGATTGTCAGTTTTAAGTTATGTAGGAATAAAAAAAATAACAAGGTTGAAACCAAGGTCGGCAGTTGTAGCTTTTTCTGTACCCGAAGTCTATAAAATAGCAGAACTTGTCAGAACTAAAAAAGGTGGTGCAGCCATTGTTATGGGCGCTCTCTCTCCAAGGACAAGAAATGCGCAAGTAGAGCTTTATCAAAGTGGTCAAGTTGACTATTTAATTGCTACAGACGCTATTGGTATGGGATTGAACATGGATATAGATCACGTGGCTTTTGCTTCTGATACAAAATTTGATGGTAACACTCCACGGTACCTTACTCCTCCAGAAATTGCTCAAATAGCAGGTAGGGCAGGACGTCATAGTCGAAATGGATCTTTTGGCGTTGTTGAAGATAATATTAAATTTGATGAAGACACGATTGATCAAATCGAAAGTCATTCTTTTTTACCTTTAAAAACTATATGGTGGAGAAATACTGAATTAGATTTTAACTCTCTAAAAAAATTGTTTAGTTCTCTTGAGGCAAATCCTCCATTTAATTTCATGAGAAAAAAAGTTGGAGCTTTAGATACACTCTGTCTTAATTATTTGTCAGAAATAGATCCAATTAAAAGCAAAATTAACAGCAAAGAGACTTTGTCTCTGTTGTGGAATGTTTGTCAAATCCCAGATTTTAGTAATTCATTGTCAGGTATGCATTTTAACTTGCTAGAAAAAACTTTTGAATTATTATTGTCAAAAGGTAAATTAGACAATGACTGGATTAAATCCCAAATCAATAGGCTGGATAATTTTGACGGGGAGATAGATACCCTATTAAATAGAATATCAAATATTAGAACTTGGACTTTTATAACCAATAGAACAAAATGGTTAGACGAATCTGACTACTGGCAAAATAAAGCCAAAAATATTGAAGATAAATTGTCTGATGAATTACATAGAAGATTAACGCAGAGATTTGTAGACAAGCGAATTGTAATCCTAAATAAAACACTAAAAGAGCATAATAATTTGGAAGCAGTAATAAGATTAGATGGGACAGTTTTTGTGGAAGGTGAAGAGGTTGGAAAACTGAATGGCTTTGATTTTATCCCTTCCTTGTCTCAAGGTGAGAAAGCAGGTCCTATTTTAACAGCTGCAAGAAAAATTTTACCAAGAGAAATTGAAAGACGCGTTAGAGAACTTTTGATGTCTGATAATGCGGCATTTAAATTTAATAATGATGCTTCAATTTTATGGCAAAACAATAAAGTTGCGACTTTGCTAAATAGCGAAGATATTTATTCTCCTAAAATAAATATTAATAATTATGAACTATTATCTGACGAACAAATCAAGCAAATTGAATTAAGAATAAGCGAAGCTGTCCAAAAAAACATTAGAGATATTTTATCAGAATCGATAAATCTTGAAAAACCTGTTTTAGATAATTTAAAAGTCTTAGATAAAGAAAAACAAAATACAGATATAGAAAATGAAGGAAATAAAGAAATCAATGATAATATTAATTTATCTGGAAAAGCTCTTGGCATAGCTTATCAAGTCTATGAAGGATTAGGTTCAGCAAAAACAGTTAACTTATCAATGTCAGTGAATAATCTATCAGAAAATGATAAAAGAAACTTAGCAAGATTGGGATTGAGATTAGGTATCGAAACTATATATTTACCTAATCTCTTAAAACCTGCATCAGTCAAATTAAGAGCTTTGTTGTGGTCAGTTTTTAATCAAAATTTTCCTTTAAATGCATTACCTCCAGACGGTCGAGTTAGCGTAATAATTGATCCAGATGCTAATCATGAATATTATAGAGCTATAGGTTTTGTCCCTTTAGGAAAATTAGCATTAAGAGCAGATATTGCTGAAAGGTTGTCAGCTTTAATAAGAGTGGAAGCAAGAAAAGGTAAATTTAAAATAAATGATGCAATGTTATCTATTGCAGGATCTACAAAAATTCAAATGGAAGAAGTTTTATATGATATGGGCTATATTAAAGCTGGCGAAGAACCTTCCACTTTAGTTGATCAGGTTCCAATTATTATATTCGATCGTAAAAAGAAAATACTAAAAACAAAGAGTAAAATCTTTAATGAAAAGGTTAAAAAATCTAGAAATAATCAAAAAAATATAAAATCAAATCTTAAAAAGCAAAATAAAGAAAAGTTGCCAGATCCTTTATCACCGTTTGCAGTATTGAAATCTATGAAAATCAGATAAATATATGACATCAAATTCTTTTGAAACAAAAAATATTAGACTTGATCTTTATTTGTTTTATATTCGAATATTTAAAAGTCGAAATTTAGCAACAAAGTTTATTATTTCTAACAGATTGCGAATATCTGGACAAGTAACTCAAAAACCGCATAAGTTAATCTCAATTGGTGATGTATTATCATTACCAATCCAAGATTATGTGAAGATTTTAAAGGTAGTTGATATACCAAAAAGACGAGGCCCTTTCTCAGAAGCTTTGAATTATTATGAGGATATCACTCCCTTAAAAATACAAGAAAATAAAGTTAATCTTACTCCTAAGTTTAAATTTGTTGAAAGAGTTGGTCGTCCAACTAAGTTAGAGAGGCGTCAAACTGATAAGTTAATGGGTAGAGACTAAATTTATATTTAATCTATGCTTGTAATCCTATTTTTTGTAGTTTAAAAACTAAAAAAAATTGGAATAAGAATGACTTACATAGTAAATGATAAATGCATTAATTGTAGACATACTGATTGTGTAGAAGTATGTCCTGTGGATTGTTTTTATATTGGTGAAAACACAATTGTAATACATCCAGATGAATGTATTGATTGTGGAGTTTGTGAACCTGAATGTCCTGTTGATGCAATTCAGTCCGACACTGATCCAGGTGCTGATCAATGGCTAGAATATAATAGAGAAATGTCAGAGATTTGGCCTAATATAACTATGAAAATTGATCCATTACCAGATGCAGATAAGTATGCTGATGAAGAAGGTAAATTTGAAAAATATGGTTCAAAAAAGCCTGGAGAAATATAAATCTTAAATAACTCTGTCCTGTTATCTCTAGCCATAGAGTTGATAATATGATACAATTTCTTTTTTAATTCTAATAAATTTAAATTATTAAAAATCATTTAATAAAATTATAAAATATAGGTGATTAAATTGTCAAAAGATCAAAATGTAGTTAATTCTTTCATACCTGGCGATTATGTTGTCTATCCAAGTCATGGGGTAGGCAAAATAATTGGAACAGAAAATCGTAAGGTTGAGGATATAAGTTTAGAATTACTTGTAGTTAGGTTTGAACATGAAAGAATGACACTTAGAGTGCCTTTATCAAAAGCAAATGCATCTGGACTAAGAACCTTATCCAGTAAAGTACAAATGGATGAAGCTATTGTAACTCTTAAGGGTAAAGCAAAGGTCAAAAAGACAATGTGGTCCAGACGGGCCCAAGAATATGAAACTAAAATCAATTCTGGAAGCTTGGTCTCTATCGCTGAAGTGGTTAGAGACTTATACCGTAAAGATGATCAAGGCGAACAATCTTATTCAGAAAGACAAATGTATCAAGCCGCCTTAGAGCGGTTGGCAAGTGAGTTTGCAGCTGTTGATAATACTGATAAAGATAGTGCAGTTGTCAAATTAGAAAAAATAATTGACGACAATGCTGAGGAAGCCGCGTAATTAATTTTTTAAATGTTAAACTCACAGCGTAAATCTGATTTATTTTTTGAATCTATCCCCTCTTACCATAACGATTATCTTGATGTAGGTGATGGTCATAAAATATACTATGAGCAGTATGGTAATCCGAATGGGAAACCAGTTTTATTTTTGCATGGTGGTCCTGGTGCGGGTTTCTCTAATTCTCATAAAGGGTTTTTTGATCCAAAGTTATTTAGAGTCATTTTTTTTGATCAAAGAGGTTCTGGAAAAAGTATTCCTTATGCTGAAATAGATAATAATAATACAAAAGCCCTTTTGTCAGATATTGAACTTTTAAGATCACTTCTTAATATTGATCAATGGCATCTTTTTGGAGGTTCTTGGGGTAGTACTCTAGCTTTGTTGTATGGCATAAAATATCCAAAAAGATGTTTAGGTTTTGTTTTGAGAGGAATTTTTTTAGGTTCTAAAGAAGAAGTAAACTGGTTTTTATATGATATTAAAAAGTTTTTCCCGGAAGCTTATAACAAGTTTATTTCTTATGTTCCCCTAAGATTTAAAAATAATATCCTAGAATGGTTTTATAAGCAACTTACGGCAAATAATAGATCAGTTAATTTAAAGGCAGCATCTATATGGGCTGAATACGAAAATTCTTGCTCTTCACTTAATTACGTTGCACGTCCAATATCAGGTGAAAATGCTTTAGCAATTTCTAAAATTGAAACTCACTATTTTATGAATAATTGTTTTATACCTAATAACTTTATTATAGATAATATTAAAAACGTTTCTAATATTCCCGCTATTATTATTCAAGGAAGACATGATGTGATATGTCCGCCTTTTAAGGCATCAATACTTTCAAATGCTTGGAATGCTGCTGAAATTGAAATTGTAGAGAATGCGGGTCATTCTGCTTTTGAAGCTAATATAAGTAGAAAGCTTATAAACGCACTTCATATGATTAAGTAATTTATTGATTAAATTATTCTTAACAGTTAATTTATTTAATGTTTTGTAAATAAATTATATGTTAGGCCCCTGATTAATTATGGTTAACTATTCGCTAGAAAAGATGACTTTTGAAGAAGCTATGAAAGAACTAGAGAGACTTGTAGATGCTCTTGACAAAGGCGATGTATCTCTTGATGAGGCAATTGCAGCTTACGATAGAGGATCACAATTAAAAGATCACTGTCAAAAAAAACTTAATGAAGCCAAAATGAAGGTTGAAACCATACAATCGTCGGGTGATAGTAAAGTTATTCCAAATAAATTGACGTCTTTCGATCCCGATTAACTATTCTAAAAATAGTAGTGATACTTTGATGATTGATTTTAAAGGTAAACTTGAGGAAAACTCACTCGAAATAGATAGATTTTTAGACCATAATCTTCCATCTGGTAATGGTTTAAACGCAAAACTTTTTGAATCTATGAGGTACTCTTCAATTAGTAGTGGAAAAAGAATACGAGCTTTTTTAGTTGTTGAATCAGGTAAATTTTTGAGTGTAATAAATAATAAAGACATTACAAAATCAAAATATAAAGAATTAATCACAATAGCTTCAGTGATCGAGGCAATTCACTCTTACTCTCTCATTCACGATGATTTACCTGCAATGGATAACTCTCCTACAAGAAGAGGCAAACCGTCAAATCATGTAAAATATAATGACCATACAGCTATTTTAGCTGGAGACGCTTTATTTAGTTGGGCATTTGAAACTATTGGTAATGGTAATTTTATAAAAAATCCACAAAAGAGAGCTGATATTTGTTATATTTTGGCTAAAGCCATAGGCCCAAATGGAATGGTTGGAGGGCAACAAGCCGATATGGATTTTAACACTCAGAATAATTTGAGTTTAGAAGAAATTAAATGGATTCAGAATCATAAAACAGGTGCATTAATTTCTTGCTGTTCTCATTTAGCTTCGATTCTACTAGACGCTAATCATAACCAAAAAAATATTCTTATTAATTATGCAAATCATATTGGCTTAGCATTCCAAATTGCTGATGATCTACTAGATTTAGATGGTACCGAAGATGTAATTGGAAAGCCAGTTAGGCAAGACAAAAAAAATGAAACGCCAAACTTTGTAACACTTTTAGGTAAAGAGAAAGCTTATAAAAAAGCACTACAAGTATCTAATGAAGCAATTGACTTAATTCAAAATTTTCAATGTGGGTCAGAAAATCTTGTATCTTTGGCTAAATATACTGTAAATAGAAGTTATTAATTTTAAGAATATTTTTAGGTTTAAGTCAATTCATGGCAAATAAAGATAAAAACGAAAAGCCCATATCTACACCTCTGCTTGATCAGATAAATAATCCTAATGATTTAAAGTTTCTAAAAATAGAAGATCTTGAAAACTTATCTTCTGAATTAAGATCTGATATGATTGACAGCGTCTCTAAAACTGGTGGCCATTTAGGAGCTGGCTTGGGTGTGGTTGAACTTGCTATTGCTATTCACTATGTTTTTGATACTCCTTATGATCGATTGATATGGGATGTTGGACACCAAGCCTATCCTCATAAAATTTTAACAAATAGAAGACATGAAATGTCTACACTTAGAAAACTGAACGGTCTTTCTGGATTTACAAAAAGAACGGAGTCTGTTTACGACCCTTTTGGCGCAGGACATTCTTCAACATCTATTTCTGCGGCTTTAGGTATGGCAGTTGCAAGAGATAAACTAGGTAAAACTAATAATGTAATAGCCGTTATTGGAGACGGAGCTATGAGTGCTGGAATGGCATATGAGGCTATGAATAATGCAGGTGCTCTTAAAACTAATTTATTAGTTATTTTGAACGATAATGACATGTCTATTGCACCTGCTGTAGGTGCTTTAAGTAATTATTTGTCTAACGTTGTATCTAGTCGTCCATTTAATAATGTACGTGAAATTGCAAAACAGATGGTTAATTTTTTTCCAAAAGAAATTGGAGAAACTGCAAAAAGAGCAGAAAACTTAGCGCGTAATTTTCTTGGTAACTCAGAAGGAACTATTTTCAGTCAGATGGGTATGAGTTACTTAGGTCCTATTGATGGACATGATGTTAAGTCTATGGTTAAAATACTAGAAAATTTAAAAAATGGTCCACAAGATAAGCCAATCTTGCTTCATGTTGTAACTGAAAAGGGGAGAGGCCATCCTTTTTCTAAAGGTTCTCAAGAAAAGTATCATGCAGTGTCACAGTTTGACGTAATAACAGGCGATACTGTCAAATCAACCTCAAATGCTCCAACGTATACTAATATTTTCTCAGAAACTTTATGTAAAATTGCTGAAAAAGATAAAAAAGTTTTAGCTATTACTGCTGCCATGCCTTCAGGAACTGGGTTAAATAAATTTGCAGATAAGTTCCAGGATAGATTTTATGATGTGGGTATTGCCGAACAACATGCTGTAACATTTGCTGCAGGTATGGCTTCAGAGGGTTTAAAACCATTTGTTGCTATTTATTCAACTTTTTTACAAAGGGCTTACGATCAAATTATTCATGACGTAGTAATTCAAAAATTACCAGTGAGATTTATGCTTGATAGATCAGGTTTCGTTGGTGCAGACGGAGCTACTCATTCTGGATCTTTTGATTTGGCATATCTTTGTTGTTTGCCGAATGTAGTTATTATGGCACCAAGTGATGAAAGTGAGTTAGCCAATATGGTTTTTACTTCAGCAAGTTATAGCAATGGTCCCATTTTTTGTAGATATCCCAGAGGTGAAGGTGAGGGGGTAGAACTTCCTGAATCTTTAAAAAACTTAGAGATTGGTAAAGGTCGAATTGTGAGAGAAGGAGAAGATATAGCTATTCTTGCTTTAGGAACAAGAGTAGGAACCGCATTAAAGGTTGCAGATATTTTGAATACAGACAGTTGTTCAATAACTGTTGCAGACGCTAGATTTGCTAAGCCAATTGATATAGATTTAGTTCAAAAATTATGGAATGATCATCGAAAGCTAATAATAATTGAAGAAGGTTCTGCCGGTGGATTTAGTTCACATTGTCTACATTTTTTATCCTCAAAAGGCATACTTAATCAAAATGATAAAGAAATTAGATGTTTAACTATGCCGGATCATTTCCAAGATCATGCTTCTCAAAATGAGCAACTAGCTAAAGCAAGTTTAGACGTAAACGGATTGTTAAAAATTATTCGAGATATGATTACTACTTTACCTTTAAACAATGAATTTCTAGCAAAGTGATTTATAAAACTATATTTCAAGGTTTTTAAAATAACAAAAGAACGAATAGATAAACTCATGGTTTCAAATGGCCTTGCCAAAAGTAGGGAGCAAGCTAATTCTCTTCTTATGTCAGGTAATGTATTTATTAACGAAAAACGTGTTGAAAAGGCAGGGCAACAAGTCAAGACAGACTCAAAAATTGAAATAAAAGGTAAAACTTATCCCTGGGTGTCAAGAGGAGGTATTAAGTTAGAAAAAGCTATCTTAGAGTTCAAACTTAATTGTGATTTAATAATAGCACTTGATATTGGAGCAAGTACTGGTGGTTTTACAGACGTGTTATTAGCAAGAGGGGCAAAGAAAATTTATGCAGTTGATGTTGGTTATGGTCAATTAGATTGGAGATTAAGACAAAATGAACGAGTTATTGTTAAAGATAAAACTAATGCACGTTTTTTAACGGATCAAATTATAAAAGATCCATTGGATGCAATAGTATGTGACGCTTCTTTTATATCATTAAAAAAAGTTCTACCTCCAGGGCTCAGTTTATTAAAAACTAAAGGGTGGCTAGCTGCTCTGATTAAACCTCAGTTTGAGGTGGGGAAGGGGCTCGTTGGTAAAGGTGGTGTTGTTAGAGATCCGGAACTACATCAAGAAGTTGTAGCTGATATTAAAAATTGGCTTCAACATGATATGAATATGTATTTATCAGGTGTTGTAGAAAGTCCTATATTGGGACCAAGTGGAAATAAAGAATTTGTTATTGTAGCAAATAAATAAGATTAAGAGAAATTTATTTAACTTTTCCAATTTGGCTTTCATGCTCTAATAATTGATCAAGTATAGTTATGGCCATCATAGACTCAGCGACCGGAACGGCTCTAATACCAACGCAAGGATCATGCCTACCCTTTGTTCTAATTTGAATTGCTTCATTATTTAGATTTATAGAGTTTTTTTCTTTAAGAATAGAGCTTGTGGGCTTAACTATAAATCTTGCAACGATAGGCTGTCCAGATGAAATCCCTCCAAGTATTCCTCCAGAATGATTAGAGCCAAAGTAATAATCTCCTTTATTATCTGGAAAAATCTCATCATTTGACTCTTCACCTGTTAAAGAAGCTAAACCAAAACCAGAACCAATTTCAACCCCTTTAACGGCATTTATACTCATCATAGCTTCAGCAATTTGACTATCTAATTTTTTATATACAGGACTTCCTAAGCCTCTTGGAACATTTTCGGCAATAACTTCAATTATAGCACCCGTACTATTTCCACTTTTTCTTAAGCCATCTAAATATATTTCCCATTTTTTTGCAGCTTCTCGATCTCCGCAGAAAAAAGGGTTATGATTAACTTCGTCCCAATTGAAATTTTCTCTATTTATTTTATTGGGGCCCATTTGAACAACACTTGCTCTAATTTTGATAGTTTTTTTTAACTTATGTTCTAAGACTTTAAAAGCTATTGCTCCAGCGGCAACCCTTACTGCAGTTTCTCTAGCACTCGATCTGCCACCACCCCTATAATCTCTGATTCCATACTTGTTTTGGTAAGTAATGTCTGCATGTCCAGGTCTAAATTGTTTAGCAATCTCAGAGTAATCTTTACTTCTCTGATCTTCATTTTTAATTTGAAGAGCAATAGGATGTCCTGTAGTTTTACCCTCAAAAATTCCTGAAAGAATATCAACAGTATCACTTTCTTTCCTTTGTGTGACAAACTTAGATTGACCTGGTTTTCTTCTATCCAAGTAATGCTGAATGTCCTTTTCTTCTATTGAAATTAATGGTGGAACACCATCAACTATGCATCCAATTGCTTTACCATGGCTTTCACCAAAGCTTGTAAATTTGAAAATATGTCCAAAAGAGTTGCTTGCCATTTTATTCTTTCAAATAGTTTCGTTTTGGTAAATTAATACTCTTTTTTTTCTGGAGACATATCTGGTGCGTCAATTGCTTTCATGCCGACAACATGATAGCCACAATCAACATGGTGAGTTTCACCAGTTACTCCGGCTGATAAGTCTGACAAAAGATAAACTCCACATCCACCAACATCATTTAACGTAACGTTTCTTCTCAATGGAGAATTATACTGGTTCCATTTTAATATATATCTGAAGTCACCTATACCGCTAGCAGCAAGTGTTTTAATAGGGCCTGCGGATAAACTATTAACTCTAATTTTATCACTTCCTAAGTCAGCCGCTAAATATCTTACTGAAGATTCTAAAGCAGCCTTTGCTACTCCCATTACATTATAATGTGGCATCACTTTCTCTGCGCCATAATATGTTAATGTAATCATTGAACCACCATTAGGCATCATCTTAGAAGCTCTTTGGGCAATTGCGGTAAATGAATAGACAGATATGTCCATTGTTTTATAAAAATTTTCCCTTGTAGTATCAACATACTCACCTTTTAATTCTTCTTTGTCTGAATAGGCTATTGCATGAACTATAAAGTCAATAGTGTCCCATTTTTCTTTTAATAATTTAAAGGTTTCTTCAATTGCTTCATCGCTAGAAACATCGCATGGTATTACAATATTAGAGCCAACTTTTTTAGCAAGAGGTCTAACTCTTTTTTCAAGTGCATCACCTTGATAAGTGAATGCTATTTCTGCTCCTTGTTTGGCAACTGCTTCAGCTATACCCCAAGCTATAGACCTGTCATTAGCTACCCCCATAACTATACCACGTTTACCATTCATGATACCGTTATTGAGCTTTTCTTGTTCCATAACTGACTTCCTGATTTTTAGTAAAGTAACTAAATTAAGATTATCTTATACAATATTATTATATAATTAATTACTCTAATTTAATATATCTAATATTAAAATTTGAAATTTAATTAAGAGAGTAACTTATCTTCTTTGTTAATGTTATCAAATCACCAGGGTTATATGATCTATTACTATTTAAAGATATAGTTTCACCATCTACATCTACAATTAATTTATATCCACTTATTCGTTCTGTTGTTTCAGTATGTATAACTCTTTGGATACGACAAACTTCTTTCTCAACAAAATTTTGGTTTGCAGTTGCCTTGTCACTTCTAACAACTTCTGATCCAATTAAAGCTCCTAAAGCTGTAGCTCCTGACTTACCTCCACCTTCGCCAATCCTATTTCCAATGGCGCCTCCAATTAGCGCTCCTATAAAATTATCTGCTCCAAATTTATTAGCTTCTTGATTTACTGGGACTCTTTGAATTGAGCATCTTTTCTCATCTCTTGGTACTTTCTGTGTAGAATAAGTTTTAAGCACTTCAACAGATGATATAGATCCAGTTACCTGATAAAAATTTGTTTTAGAGTAACTGTTACTAGAAATTAATATCACACATGCAACGAATAAAATAAATTTTTTAAGCATTTAAACCTCATATTATTCTTTCAAATTTAAAATTAATAATTATATATAATTATGAAATATGGCAAAATTAGTACTAAAATATAAAAATAATGTAATTAAAATGGAGTTAATGGTTGGAATTAAAAAAGATAGTAGATCCAATACTACTATTTAAAAAATGGTTGTCTGAAGCTGAAAAAAAAGAAATTAGAGACCCTAATGCTATGCAGTTAGCGACTGTGTCAAAAAACGGTATGCCTTCAGTGAGGACTGTTTTATTAAAAGATATTATTAACGGGGATTTTGTTTTTTATACAAATTATGAAAGTCGTAAATCTGAAGAAATAAATGAAACAGCAAAAGGTGCTATTTGCTTTTATTGGAAAAGCTTAAATCGTCAAGTGAGGTTAGTTGGAAATATACAAAAGGTTTCTGGTGAGATTTCTGACAAATATTACAAATCTCGGTCAAAAGGTAGTCGAATTGGTGCTTGGGCGTCAAAACAATCAAAAGAATTAGAATCTCGAAAAGTTTTGATGGAAGAAGTAAAATTATTTGAAGCTAAGTACAACGATGATATACCTCGTCCAAGTTTTTGGGGTGGTTTCGCTCTAAAACCTGTTGAGTTTGAATTTTGGGAAGATGGTAATTTTAGATTACACGACAGATTTATTTTAAGGCCTACAAAGATAAAAAATGAATGGATTGCTAAACGTCATTATCCTTAGGATTTATGCCTATTTTTTCTTAATTCTATTAAGCTCATTATTATAAAAATTATATAGAAAATTATAAGTAATCCCAAAAATAAACCAAATCCTGCTTTGTACGCTTCTATTGAATATCCACTTTGTTTTCCTGGTTCAATTATTTGCATGATAAATCCAATTGCATACTGAACGATAAAAGCCATTAAAAAACATATTAAATTTATAGCTGTAGACGCACGAGCTGCATAACTTGTTGGAAAGTGTTGACTTAGACCAGCGTAAGCTAATGTTGCAGCCAATGACGTTATGCTTAAAACAACCCATGGCCATATAGCTTTTGGTATTAACCCAAATGTTATTATAGTGAATGGTATTATAAAAACTAGTAACGCCCCACCCATTACGCCAACGGGAGAAATATTGAATTTTCTTAAATAATCTGTAATTACACCTAAAGATGTTGTCCCAATGGTCATCATGATTGTAGAAATAAAAAGGATTTTAGCAATTTCTTTTTTATTAAAATTACCTATATCAGAAAGCCAAGGTCCTGCCCATAACCCTAATATTGCAAGTCCAGTTCCTCCGGCGATTCCGGATAATGGACCAATTCTCCAAAAAGCATAGCTCGTATAAATATCTTTTAATACTACCAAAATTGGTAATGTTTCTTCATTGTTAAGAGTTTCTTTTTTTTCTGGAACTACCAAAAAAATTAATAGTCCAATAAAGATTGTAGTTACTCCAAGGAATAAATAAACTCCTCTCCAATCAGTTATTTGTAATGCCATTTCCAAAGGTGTCGACGCCACAATAGCGCCCATGCCACCTGCTGACATGAATAGACCTATTAGAAGTGGAAGTCTTTCTTTGGGTAACCAAACGGCAAAAGCTTTAAATGCACCCATTAAAGCACCGGAAACTCCTAACCCTATTAAACCGCGAGCTATAACAAGTGACCAAACGTCATTTCCCAGACTGAATAATATAGCTCCAGTAGCAGCTATTAAAAATAGAATACTTTGAACTCTTCTAGCACCATATTTATCAAGTAGAACTCCTAAGGGTAATTGAAACAGTCCAAATGTTAAAAAATATGCAGATGTAATTAAGCCAAGTTGTTCTGCATTCAGACTTAAATCATTACTTAAGTAAGGGGCAAGAACCGCATTAGTAGATCGGTAAAGGTAAGATAAAAAATATCCGCAAGCGAAAGGTAAAAAAATAAAAGTAAATTTTTGAAAGTTTGTTTCAGGAAGAATATTCATTCGTCTCATATCTGTAAAACTCCAAAAAATATTGTTGAATAAATGATTTATAGACTTTGAAATTAGATTCGATCAAATTAGTATATCAACTCTTATAATTGTAGCATAATGATTAGAAAGTTGACGTTTTCTTTTAAGAGTATTTATAATGATTGGCAAGGAGAGTTATATGAGAATATCTAATGAAATTATAAATATTGTTCCTGAAATTAAAAAATGGAGGCAACAATTGCATGCACATCCAGAGCTTGGATATGAAGAGGAATGGACATCTGATTTTGTTGCAGAAAAACTAGAATCTTTTGGCTTAGAGATTCATAGGGGGCTAGGAAAAACTGGAATTGTTGGGGTTTTAAAGGGCCTTGACCCTACCCTTGGTGGTGGAGGGAATAAGGCAATTGGTTTAAGAGCAGACATGGATGCTTTACCTATGACTGAAGAAAATAACTTTTCTTATAAATCACAATTTGAAGGCCGCATGCATGCATGTGGTCACGATGGTCACACAGCTATGCTACTTGGAGCAGCTAAATTATTATCCTTAAAAAATGATTTTAATGGAACAGTATATTTCATATTTCAGCCAGCAGAAGAAGGTGGTGGTGGTGGCCTTGCAATGATAGATGATGGTTTGTTTGAACAATTTCCTATGGATAGTGTGTGGGGGATGCACAATTGGCCAGGTATGAATGAAGGTACTGTTGCTATACATAAAGGTTCTGTGATGGCTGCTGCTGATAAATTTGAAGTTACCATAATTGGAAATGGTGGTCATGCGGCAATGCCTCAAGCAACAAATGATCCTGTTTTAGCAGTCACTGCTATTGTTCAAGCCTTGCAGCAAATCGTTTCACGTAAACAAAATCCACTTGATGCAGTTGTTGTTTCTGTCACTCAAATTAATGCAGGATCTGGATTTAATATTATACCTCAAAAAGCAGACTTTATTGGTACTATTAGGACTGTTAATCCTGATACAAGAATAAATGTTCATAAACAGTTTACAGAAATATGTAATGCAACGGCACTAGCTTATGGATGTGTAGCAGAGGTGTCTGTTATTAAAGGTTATCCAGTAACGGTAAATGATGTTCAATCTAGTGAAAAAGCAATTGAAGTTTCGTCCAATTTATTTGGTAAAGACTCAGTAAAAACTAACATGGCTCCTTCCATGGGAGCAGAAGATTTCGCTTACATGTTAGAAAAAATTCCAGGATCATATATTTGGTTGGGTGCGGGCGAGGGAAAGTCAGGTTGTATGCTTCATAATACTAAATACGATTTTAATGATAATATTATACCTTTGGGTATTTCATACTGGGAGCAATTAGTTAAATCAGAATTATCTCTTAGATAATATTGATAGACTTGTTTACAGTTTACTAATATATATCCATATATGAAAAACATTTTATTACTAATAATTGTGGCATCATGTGTTCTTCTAATAATCACAGTTTTTGCGATCAATCTGTGGTTGCAAATGTCAGACGTTGCAATTAGCTACAATGGTAAGATTGCGATCTTTTTAGGCGCTTTTTTTACTATATTGTTAGGTTCTGGTCTAATGTCCTTGGCTTTCTTTTCTTCTCGACATGGATTTGATGAGCAAGTGGACCATGATTTAGAAGATTTATTCAAAAAATTCAAAGATCGTTAATATTTAGACAAATATTATTTTTTGTTTTTTGCCGATAAATTAGGAGTTGCATTATACAAAAAATCTTTAAAGAATTATCTCAAAAAATATCAGATAATGAATTACAATTTTCGAATCTAAAATTTTCATTAATATTAAAGTTTAAAACAGAAATTTTAGCGGGCTTAACAGTTGCTCTAGCATTAGTACCTGAGGCTGTGTCTTTTTCATTTGTTGCCGGAGTTCATCCTTTAGTAGGTTTATACGCTGCTTTTATAGTTGGATTAATCACGGCTTTAATTGGAGGGAGGCCTGGTATGATTTCCGGTGCAACAGGTGCATTAGCAGTTGTTATGGTTGCTTTAGTTTCTTTACACGGTGTTGAGTATTTATTTGCCACGGTTGTATTAATGGGAATCTTTCAAATTACCGCTGCTTTTTTAAGATTAGGGAAATTTATTAGACTAGTTCCTTATCCTGTTATGCTTGGTTTTGTGAATGGTTTAGCCATTGTTATTTTTTTAGCTCAGATGTCCCAATTTCAAATAACAGATTTATCTGGAAACAAACAGTGGATGGAAGGACAAACTTTGCTAATTATGCTTTTGCTTGTAATTATTACCATGATTGTAATATGGGGGATGCCTAAAATAACTACTATTATTCCAGCCCCTTTGGCAGGCATAATCTTCGTAGCTGTGCTTGTTATATCACTAGATATAGATGTTCCTCGTGTAGGTGATCTTGCTTCCATAAAAGGAGGGTTACCAACATTTCATATTCCATCAGTTCCTCTTAATACCGATACTCTTCTAATAATACTTCCATATGCTTTGATTTTAGCAACAATCGGTTTGATTGAGAGTTTATTAACACTCAATTTAGTGGGTGATATTACTGGAAAAATTGGAGGGGCGTCTCAGGAATGTGTCGCTCAAGGTATTGCTAATATGGTAACTGGTTTTTTTAGTGGTATGGGTGGTTGTGCAATGATTGGTCAATCAATGATTAATGTAAAATCTGGTGGCCGTACAAGAATATCTGGTATTACGGCATCTTTGTTTTTACTCTTATTCATTGTAATTGGATCTTCTCTTATCGAGCAAATTCCCTTAGCTGCGTTAGTTGGTGTTATGTTTATGGTAGTCATTGGTACTTTTGCTTGGCAGAGTATTTTGGTTATTAAACGTATTCCAAGAACAGATGTGGTCGTTATGATAATTGTTACTGCCATTACTGTCATTTACGATTTGGCAATTGCTGTTATATGTGGAGTTATTGTTTCGGCTCTTGCCTACGCTTGGAATAATGCAATTCGGATAACAGGCAATGTTGCGATAGATGATAGTGGTAACACAATTTATTATATAGAGGGTCCTTTGTTTTTTGGATCTGTCCAAGGCTTTTCAGAAATCTTCAATATAGAAAGTGATACTGATATCGTGGTTGTTGATTTTATTAATAGTCGTGTCGTAGATCAGTCAGCGTTACAAGCAATAGAGGATCTTGCTATTAAATATAAAAAAAGAAAGAAACAGTTACAATTGAGACATTTGTCAACGGACTGTCATTCCTTACTAAGGAAGGCTGGTCAGTTAGTCGTAGATGCTGATGACGATCCTAGTTATGGTCTGGCTGTTGACTATGGTGTGAAACCAGGAGTTTTTGGAAAAACTCATTAATTTGTTCAATTCTGTTGCAATCATATTTCAATACCTCAACATTTTTTAAGACTTGACTCTTAGTTGATTTTATAGGAGAACAAAACATGAACAAAATATGTCTGGAATTAAAAATGATGAATTTAGAAGTAACTAAAAAAATCCTAGCTCAAAATGGACACTATAAAACTCCTAATAAACTAGAAGTATTTAAGCCATGCTTAAATCGTTCTCAAACTTTTCCTCTTTATAGCTCTAAAGTTTCAGCGGGTTTTCCTTCTCCTGCAGATGATAACTTAGAAAAAAGTTTAGATTTAAACAGTTATTTAATTAAACGTCCAGCGGCAACCTTTTTTGTTCGTGTTAACGGTGACTCAATGATTAATGCTGGTATCAATGATAATGATATTCTGGTTGTGGATAGAAGTATTAAACCAGCACATGGAAAAGTAATTATTGCTGTTTTAGACGGGCAAATGACTGTTAAAAGATTATATAAGCGTTCTGGTAAAATAATATTGATGCCAGAAAATGACTTATACAAACCAATTGAAATTCAAGATCATATGAACATGGAAATTTGGGGAGTAGTTACAAGTTCGGTTCATTTTTTATGATATGTATGGATTAGTTGATTGTAATAATTTTTATGTTTCCTGTGAGCGAGTATTCAATCCATCATTGAAGGATAAGCCTGTCGTAGTATTATCCAATAATGATGGCTGTATTATTGCCAGATCTAATGAAGCAAAAACTCTAGGTATACCCATGGGTGCTCCATTACACTTATATAAGACACTGATAAAGCAAAATAAGATTTTGGTATATTCTTCAAACTATACTTTGTATGGAGATATGTCTTCTCGAGTAATGAATTCACTAAATTATTTTGTACCTGATATGGAAATATATTCTATTGATGAAGCCTTTCTTAGTCTAAAAAAATTTAATAATAAAACTTTATTAGATGAAATGTTTACAATTAGACAATCTATTTATCAATGGACAGGTATACCTGTTTCAATTGGAGTAGGTCCTACTAAAACGTTAGCAAAATTAGCAAATAAGATGGCTAAGAAACACTCGTCTAACGGTATTTATATTTTAACGATATCAAATCAATTGACTAATATATTAAATGATCTTCAGTTAGAAGATATTTGGGGAATATCAAAAGGTTGGGCTAACCGTTTGAAGTCTATAGGAATTAATAATCCTCTTCAATTACAACAATCAGATCCTTGTAAGATAAGAAAGTTAATTTCAGTTGTTGGTGAACGTATTGTTTATGAGTTAAGAGGAAATTCTTGTCTTGCTTTAGAAGAGGTAGTGAATAAAAAATCTATTACAGTTTCTAGATCTTTTGGCAAAATTATTAATGATAAATATAATCTAAAAGAAGCATTGGCAAATCATGTAGCAAGAGCAGCAGAGAAACTTAGGCATCAAGAATGTTTATGTGGAGAAATTTGTGTATTTATTAATACTAATCGTTTTAGAAAAAAAGATTCACAATATAATAATAGCGCAACATTAATTTTTAATGATTTGACTAATAATACAGCTGTCATAATTCAACAAGCATTCAAGTTATTAGAAAGTCTTTATCGTCCAAATTATAATTACAAAAAAATTGGAGTTATATTACTTGATCTAAAACAAAGAAAAAAAGATTTTATAAATAAAGATTATATCATCCAGAGTAACTTATTCACATATAATAAAAATGAAAAGATAAATGCTAGTCAATCTGATATTCATATGAAAATTTTAGATGGCATAAATGCTAAAATGGGAAAAATGACAATATTTTATGGTTCTCAAGGAATTATAAAGCAACGAAGAAGAGAAAAAAAAGAAGAAGACAAATGGAGAATGCGGTCTGGTCACAAATCTCCCTTCTATACTACAAATTGGAACGATATATTAAAAGTATCATAGAATAATGTTAATACTAAGATTTGTTATTTGAGGGAAGGGGAATACAACTTAGACCTGAAGTCCATAGCTCTGCACAAACTGAACGCGCCTGATATTCGGCCAATTCAATAAATCTAACTCTCCATAGATATTCTAAACTTTTATTTTCGTCGTTAGTTTTAGTTATTTTACTTAGAGAAGCTGGCAAATTACCAAGCTGCTCTGGAACAATGTTTCTAGCATTACGGGCGGCTTTATGGGCATTTAACCTATTCTTAAAAGCACCTATTTGTATAAACCAGTCATCTTGTAAACTATTGGACGATGAAAGATTGACAATTTTAGAAGGTATACTAAAACTTTTTATATTTTTATCTACAACAGCAGGTTTAGGACGATTTTTAGGAAGTTCTGATGGTTTTGCTATTCTAACAAGAGGTTTAGAAGGAACTGTTTTAAAGTATTTATTAAGTAATTTAATCATATGTTTGTCGCGTGACCTTGCTTTTTTACCACCAAAAACAACACCGATAATTCTTTGACCGTTTCTTTCTACTGAAGCTACAAGATTAAAGCCAGAAGCATTAGTATAACCTGTCTTGATACCGTCAGTACCAGAGTAACTACCCAATAAATTATTATGGTTAGTATATTTAATGCCTTTATAAACAAAAGATTTAGTTTTAAATAATTTAAATAAATTAGGATGATTTTTCCTAATGGCCATACCGAGAGTTGCCATATCTCTTGCAGTAGATAATTGACCCCTATTAGGTAAGCCTGACGCATTTTTAAATATTGTACGATTCATACCTAGCTTTTTGGCTTTTTTAGTCATTAGTTTAGCAAAATTTCTTTCAGATTTTCCTAGGTTTTCTGCTACAACTGTAGCTACATCATTTGCTGATTTAGTGATCAAAGCCAAAATTGCATTTTTAACGGTAATTTTAGAGCCTGCAGCAAGATTTAATTTAGAAGGTGGTTGTCTTGTTGCACGTTTAGAAACTTTAAGTTTAGTGTTCATAGAGACTTTTTTATATTTTAGTGCATCAAATATCATATATAAAGTCATGATTTTTGTTAGAGAAGCTGGATAATTTCGTGTATCAGCATTGGTATTATGGTAAATACGTTTAGTGTTTTCATTTATAACAAAAGAAGCATATTTAGCATTAGCAGTAGATAAAAAAATTAGAGAAGTTAAAATAAATATAGAAATCAACTTTAGCTTTTTTAAGTAAGACATATTGTCTTTTTTGTATGATAAGATTTTATGGATATTAACCATATTAATATAATTTCTAAGCAAACTTTATATTTAAAAATAAAATTTAATAATGTTCTTTAGCATAAATATTAAAAAAACATAATTTAAACTAAATAAAATACACATTATTTAGATTACTTTTTTAACAAAACACTATATTTAGTATAAAATACAAGCAATAATTATGGAAGAGTATATTAAAAAAATTATTAACTTAAACTTGTTGAACGTTAATATCGTTATTATATTAATAATGTAATATCTATATCAATCTGAAAGTCCAAAGACATTGAATAGGAATAAAAAATTAAAATTTCATATAGAGCATAACATGATAACTATGCCATCATTAGTTATGAATAAAGATAATGATGAAAATGATGAGATTGATGGAAATACAAAATTGGCTACAAAGCCAAAGACAAAAATTCCATCGCTTTACAGGGTCTTGATGATGAATGATGACTATACGCCAATGGAATTTGTAATTGAAGTTTTAGAAAAATTTTTTCAAAAAAATAGAGAAGAAGCAACACAAATTATGCTTCATGTTCATCAACGTGGGGTCGGTGTTTGTGGAATTTATACATATGATTTGGCAGAAACAAAAGCAATGCAAGTTATGAATTATGCCCGTAAATATGAACATCCTTTACAAGTACAATTAGAGAAGGAATAACAATGCTATCTAAACCTTTAGAAGAAACTTTAAGACGAGCAATGACAAATGCATCTTCGTTAAAACACGAGTTTGCTACATTAGAACATTTACTTTTTGCTTTATTAGAGGATCAAGATGCTATTGAGGTTTTAAAAGCCTGTTCAGTCAATGTAAAAACTTTAGGAGAGGATATAAATAAATATTTAAAGGAAGATTTAAAGGCAATTATTACATCAGATTCTGAAGCTGATACGCAGCCTACTGCTGGATTTCAAAGAGTTGTACAAAGAGCAGTAATACATACTCAATCTTCAGGTAGAACCGAAGCAACTGGCGCCAATATCTTAGTAGCCATGTTCTCTGAAAGAGATTGTTATGCAGTTTACTTGCTGCAAAAACAAGATATGAAACGTCTTGATGCGGTTAGTTTTATTAGTCACGGTTTAGCAAAAGATCCAAATTACTCAAAATCCACTTCGCCTTCTGGTGTTGAAGGTGATGTAGAAAATACAGAGAACAAAAAATCTGAAAAAGCTTTAGATAAATATGCTGTAAATTTAAATGAGAAGGCAGCTGAAGGAAAGATTGATCCTTTAATAGGAAGACAATCTGAGCTAGAAAGAACTATTCAAGTCTTGTGTAGAAGAACAAAAAATAACCCATTGTTAGTTGGCGATCCTGGAGTCGGAAAAACTGCAATTGCTGAAGGTTTGGCTGATAGGGTGGTAAAGGGAAATGTCCCAGAAGTTTTACTAAATTCTGAAATATACGCTTTAGATATGGGAGCATTGCTTGCAGGAACGAGATATAGAGGTGATTTCGAAGAGCGTCTGAAAGCTGTTATGAAAGAAATTGAATCTAATGAAAATGCAATACTATTTATTGACGAAATACACACTATAATTGGTGCTGGAGCTACCAGTGGTGGTGCTATGGATGCCTCTAACTTACTAAAACCAGCACTTCAAAATGGTGGATTAAAATGTATAGGATCAACTACATATAAAGAATATAGGGGTTATTTTGACAAAGATAGAGCATTAGTTAGGCGTTTTCAAAAAATAGATGTTGCAGAACCAAATGTTGATGACACAGTAAAAATTTTAATGGGACTTAAATTGCGTTATGAAGAGCATCATAAGGTAAAATTTACAAATATAGCTATTAAAACAGCAGTTGAATTGTCTGCCAGGTATATAAATGATAGAAAGTTACCTGATAAAGCTATAGATGTGATAGATGAAACAGCAGCAGCTCAAATGCTAAAAAATAAGTCTAAAAGAAAGCGCATCATTGGTAAGGCTGAGATTGAAGAGACTATTGCATTAATTGCAAGAATACCTCCTAGAAACGTTTCAACAGACGATAGAAAAGCACTTTCTAAGTTACAAGATGATTTGAAAAGAATGGTTTATGGACAAGACAAAGCCGTTACGGAGTTAGTCTCAAGTATTAAACTATCCAGGGCAGGTTTAAGAGAAGGTGAAAAGCCTGTTGGTTGTTACCTGTTCTCTGGTCCAACAGGCGTTGGAAAAACTGAAGTTGCAAAGCAATTAGCTGAGGCTACAGGTGTAAAACTTATCAGATTTGATATGTCAGAATATATGGAAAGACATACTGTTTCTAGATTAATTGGTGCTCCCCCCGGTTATGTAGGGTTCGATCAAGGTGGTCTTTTAACTGATGCAATTGACCAGAACCCTCATTCTGTTCTACTGTTAGATGAAATAGAAAAAGCGCATCCAGATTTGTTTAACTTGCTTTTGCAAGTTATGGACCATGGAAAGTTAACGGATAACAATGGTAAGTCTATAGATTTTAGAAACACAATACTCATTATGACCACTAATGCGGGAGCACAAGAGTTATCAAAAGCGGCGATTGGTTTCAAACAAGAAAGCCGTGAAGGCGCCGACAGCGAAGCTATTGATAAACTTTTTGCACCAGAATTTAGAAATAGACTAGATGCAATAATTCCGTTTGGTTATTTACCTTTAGAAGTAGTTAGAATGGTTGTTGATAAATTTATTATGCAATTAGAAGTTCAGTTATCTGAAAAAGGTGTTTCAGTTGTATTAACGGATAAAGCAAGAGATTGGTTAGCAATAAAGGGTTATGATAAAACATTTGGTGCTAGACCTCTAGGAAGAGTTATCCAAGAACATATCAAAAAGCCATTGGCCGAAGAATTATTGTTCGGAAGATTAGTTGATGGCGGAATTGTCAACGTGGATTTATCAAAAGATAAGTTAATTCTCAAGACAGAAGGTTCAGGTAACAAAGATAAAAAAAAGAAAAATATTGGGTCAAAATTTAAAAGTAAAGATACACCGGAATTAACTTAACTTAAATATTTGAATATGGTGAACCTTGTTCATTAATGAGTTGAATTTGTCTGTCAATTTCTTTTTCTTCTAATTGTACAAAATTTCTTACTGCTTTTGCAAAAGACTCATTTTGAATTAAGTGTCTGCTATATGTTGACTGAGCAATGTAGCCTCTTTGTATTTTGTGATGACCTTGGGCACCTGCTTCTACAGTTTTGATATTATTTTCTATTGCATATTCCATAGCCTGATAATAGCAGAGTTCAAAATGTAAAAATGGCATGTCAACTATAGAGCCCCAATTTCTTCCATAGAGAGTATTGCTACCAATAAAATTTAACGCACCAGCTACGATTTTGTTATTTTGCTTTGCTATTATTAACAAAATTTTATTTTTCATAGTTTTATTGATTAAGTAAAAAAAACTTTTTGTTAAATACACCCCACCCCATTTTTTATCTATAGTATTGAGATAAAAATTATAAAATGAATCCCAAATTTCGTTGTTCAACTCATTACCTGTAACTTTTTGAATAACTAAATTATTATTCATAATAGTTCGTCGCTCTTTTCTAATAGCTTTCCTTTTTGAACTTTTCAACTTACTCAAAAAATCATCAAATGAATTATAGTTTCTATTATGCCAATGAAATTGAAGACCTTTTCGCTTGATCCATTTTTCGTTTTTCAACTTTTTATTTAATTTATCTGTAATAAAATTAAGATGCGCAGAGCTTAAATTATTATTTTGAACTATTATTTCAAACATATTTATTATTAATTCAAATATTTTATCACTATCAGGACTTTTTGGATCAATTAAAACTCTAGGCCCTGTTGCAGGAGTAAAAGGTATGGCTGAGAGTAATTTTGGATAATATCGGCCACCAGCATTCTCAAAGGCATTCGCCCAAGCGTGATCAAATATATATTCCCCATACGAATGCGTTTTCAAATAATTGGGAGAAGCACCTACTATGTTTCCTTTATCATTTTTTACAATTATGTGCTGGGGATTCCAGCCAGTTTTAGGTGACACAGACTCAGAAATCTCCAATGAATTTAAGAAATCATATGAAGTAAAAGGATGGCCACTTTTATTTAATGAATCCCAATCACTTCTATCAATATCGGCTAAGCTAGATACTAGTTCACATTTCATCAGTTTGTCTTTTGAGAATTAAGAAGAAATAGTCTAATTTTCAATCTCAAAAATGCCTTCAATTTCAACAGGAACATTTAGAGGAAGTGAAGCCGTTCCAACGGCAAAGCGTGAATGTTTACCTTTGTCACCAAATATTTTTACAAACAAGTCTGATGCACCATTAATTACTTTGGGTTGATCTATAAAGTCAGGAGTTGATGCTACAAATCCCCCCAATTTTACAACCCTCTTTACTTTATTGAGATTTCCCCCACAAGCTGACTTAAGCTGACTTAATAGAGCTTTGGCACAAGCTTCTGCCATTTTTATGCCATCATCTAGAGATACTGAATCTCCAACTTTTCCTTTTATGGTCAGTTTACCATTTATAAAAGGCAATTGTCCTGAGATAAAAACTAGATTATTCGAAATGACGAATGGGACATAGCTTCCAGCTGGAGAACTTGCCTCATCAAGTTGAATGTTTAATTCTTCTAATTTAGAATCGACGTCATTATTCATTTAAAATCCTTTGCCTCATGAACAGCCAGAAGTGGAACCACATGTATTACATTTCATACATGTTCCGTTTC
>QBZS01000001.1:0-135986 GCA_003279355.1 SAR116 cluster bacterium AG-335-N04 | reverse complement strand
AGAATTTAATAAAAATTGGGAAAATATTGAAAAACTTGGTTTTGATGAAACGTTTAATAGAATGTGGAATTATTATCTTTCATATTGTGAAGGTGGATTTCTTTCAAAAAATATAGACCTAAAACAAATTAATTTAAAATTTAATTAATTTTTAATTTTAAACATTCGCAAACTAATTTTATATAAAAAACCAAGAAAAGGTAATTTTATAAATATACCATTTAAAGAATCCCAATAATCTAGGTGAGATATAACTTTACCTTCTTTATTAAGTGTTATATCGCTCATTCCCTCAATGGTTTGCGAAGCTTTAAATGCATAAAAAGTCATTTTCCATTTTAAAAAAATGTGATCTTTATTTTGAGCATAATCTACAATGTCAAATTTTGGCTCGTCAACAGTATCAAACATGTGATAAAAAATATTTTTAAAATTATCTAAACCTTTGATATTATTAAATGGATCAATGAAAATTATATCCTTTACAACTAAATCATCGAATTTTTTTATGTTTTCTTTATTCAAATTAGAAAATAAATTTAGATAATTATTTATATAATTTTTTTTCATATATTTATTTTTTAATAAACAAATTTTTTAATAAGTAGAGATGTCAACTTATCTGGTAACATGCTAAAAATTTTCATGAAAATTGAAAAATAAAGTGGGAACGAAATTTCAAATTTATTAGATTTCATCCGGTTATAAATAATTTTGGCTGCATCATCTACTTTCATTAATCCTGGCATATAAAAATCATTTTTAGCAGTCGCTGGTGTATCAACAAAGCCAGGACTACATACCTGTACTTTAACACCTTTTGAGTTTAAATCGTATCTAATTGATTGAGCAAACGATCTTAATGCTGCTTTGGTAGGTCCATAGGCAGCTGCTTTTGGTAAACCAATCCAAGCTGATATACTTGACATTATAATTATATGACCCTTTTTAGCTATAATCATTTTAGGTAAAAAAGCCTCATAACTATTTATAACTCCCAAGTAATTAACATGCAGATGTTGTTTATAATCTTCAATATTATCTTGACTTGCGTCAATTGGATTATAAATTCCTGCATTTAGAAACAATAAATCAGCTGGACTATTTTTTTTGGCTATCGATTTTAATTTAGAAAAGTCTTGAACGTCACAAGCATATATTTTTAAACAAGTTTTTTTTTCTAAAAGACTGTTTCGCAATAATTTTAATTTTTTTAAATTACGACTTAAGCCAATTACTTTCCAATTATATTGTATAAGCAACTTAGTTAATGCAGCACCTATCCCTTCACTAGCTCCTGTAATTACAGCAATATTTTGTTTCATTTTTAATTTTCTATTTTATTAGTGTGATTGAATTAAATCTTACAACTCTGATAACGAACAATAACTGCTCCTCTTACTTTTGACTCTAATATTTTAATATTAACTGAGAATTTTCCTGCCATAATATTTTTACTTATTGGTAAATTTCCTTCAACAATATCATTGTTACCCAAATAAATAAAAATAACTCTTAGTGGTTTAGTAGGGTTAAAATATGGATTTTG
Organism: SAR116 cluster bacterium AG-335-N04; assembly: GCA_003279355.1. Classification (GTDB taxonomy): domain Bacteria; phylum Pseudomonadota; class Alphaproteobacteria; order Puniceispirillales; family Marisalimonadaceae; genus Marisalimonas. The sequence continues at coordinate 134,437 of QBZS01000001.1, read as the reverse complement.
ACTTATTGACTCTGTGATATTTCCTTCAGCTTTTACTTTTAAACTTCCAGACAATAAAATTAAAGTATTTTCAGGGGGTACAAAAGATTGTGTAGAAACAGCTAGTTCTTTATACTGAAAATTATTACAAATTTTATTTTTGCTCAATAATCTTAAGTTATTGATGATATCTTTTTCATTAACTCCATTTGCTAAGCTGGAAGCTAGGATATTTTTTGCATTCCTACCATAATCAGAATTATGACTACTAATATTTTGAGTATTTAAAGCTAAATTAGCCTCTTTTAATTTAAGCCTTATATCAGTTAGTTTTCTTTCAAGATCAATTTTTTTATTATTAAAATCATTAATAATTTTTTCATTTTCTTGAATAAGTATAAGCTTATCACTATTACCTAACCACCATCCACTAAAAAATGTAAATATTACAATTAAAAATTTTATACAAAAATTAAAAACAAATTTTAATTGTTTTTGTCTATATTTATTTTGTGCTTGGTAATAATCCAAAATAAGACCTTGAATAAACAATTTTTTTCTTTTTATATTTAATATTCAATAAATCAATATTTTTCTTAACAAAAAGGAAACTATCCATAATTAAAAAATTAAAAAATAATAAAAGAGCTTGGCAAAGAATGCTATCAGGTAGAAAGCTTGATATTTTATCTCCCTCACCTTTTGACATAGAAATTGAAGACATAGCACTCGGCTTATCGCGTGTAACAAGATGGAACGGTCAAACCACTGGTGTGCACGCTTATTCAGTCGCTCAACATTCTATTTTAGTTGAAGAAATATTTAATCTAGAATATCCAAATTTAAATAAAAAATGGAGTTTAGCTGCACTTTTGCATGATGCGCCTGAATATGTAATTGGTGATTTAATAACACCCTTTAAATATGCACTAAATAACAGCTATAGAACTGTCGAAGATAATTTAATGAAATCTATTTATATTCGATTTGGATTACCCGCTATAATTCCTAAAAATATTGAATTTAAAATTAAAAGAATTGATAAAGCCGTTGCTTGGCTTGAAGCCATTGAGATCGCGGGATATAGTGAATGTGAAGCATTACAAATTTTGAAAAAACCAAGAATAAAACGTAGAAATAAAAATATTGTAATTTTAGCTCCAAACGATGTAGCAAAAAAATTTTTAAATAGATTTGAAGAGCTTAACTAATTAGTATTTTAGTAACCTTCGTCAATCAAAGGAAATGCACTTAAAGCACTTAATTTACCAAACGAATAATCTTTACTTAAATAAGTATTATCTAAATCAAAAATTGAATTAACACCTAACAACCTTAGAGCCGTTGAAATTTCTAATTCTAATAATTCCAACATTCTGACTATAGCTTTTGATCCACCAGCAGCAGCAGCAAATCCTTGAAGTCTTCCTATACCCACACAATCAGCTCCCAAAGCAATAGCTTTTACAACATCCGTACCTCTCATAATGCCACCGTCAAAAAAAATTTTTGCATTATCCCCTATTGCTTCAGATATTTCTGGCAGCACATTTAGGCCACCTAAACCATAATCTAACTGTCTTCCGCCATGGTTAGAAACATAAACAACTTCAACACCATGTTCAATCGCCAATAAAGCATCTTCTTTAGTTGCAATTCCTTTTATTATTATTGGCAAATCACAATAGGATTTAATTCTGTTTATGTCTTTCCAAGAAAACCTCATTTGATGTTCGAAACCACTTGCTGACTGTCGAGAGGTAGTTCTATATCTTTTAGCTAAATCTCTTTCTCTTCTACCATATGCATCTAAATCTACAGTTAAACATATTCCAGCATAATTATGGTCTATAGCACTCTTAATATTATTATCAACCCAATCTTTATCTCCTCTAACGTATAATTGAAATAATTTTGGGTAATTTACACTTTTAGCAACCTCTTCTAATCCTGGCATGCAAGTTGAACTTATCATATGCATTATACCAAATTCAGATGCAGCTAAAGTAGGAGCAGTACCAGCTCCATCTACAAAATCTTGCATTGAACCAATAGGCGCAAGAATTACAGGCATTTTAAGATTATGACCAAACAGATTAACCGATAAATCTACATTTTCGACATCCCTTAACACTCTAGGTCTAAAGGCGATGTTATCCAAAGCAAACCTGTTTCTTTTAAAAGTTGTTTCGGTTTCAGAAGCACCAATAAGATAATCCCAAGTTTCTTTTGGAAGTTTTTCTTTCGCTTTTTTTACAAATTCATGAAGTACTAAATATTCTTCTCCTTCGATTTTACTACCTAATTTTTTTTCAATCATTTTATTCTCCAAGTATTCTAATTGACTATATAAAAATTAATCTTAAAAGCCATAAAAAACTTGCCTTAGCCAAAAAGCTAAGTTACACAACAATCATATGGTTTTGCGAGCGTGGCGGAATGGTAGACGCACTGGACTTAAAATCCAGAGTCCGATAAGGACGTGGGGGTTCAAGTCCCCCCGCTCGTACCATATAATTATTTTTTGACCTTAATTAAGTACACAGGCCATTATATAAATGATTATTTCCCGTACAAGAAAAGATCTAATTAAAACTTTACAACAATTTTCTCAAAAACCTGGCAAGTTAGCTTTAATACCCACTATGGGTAACTTGCATAATGGACATCTATCATTAATTAGATTAGCTAAATTAAATGCTGAGAAAACAATTACAACAATTTTTGTCAACCCACTTCAATTTGGAAGAACCGAAGACTATGACAAATATCCAAGGACTGAAGAAACAGATATCCAAAAATTAGCTAAAGAAAAATGTGATATTTTGTTTATACCAACTAACAAAGATGAAGTATTTCCAGAATATGAAAAGTTGAAAAAAATAGAAACTGGGAAACTTGGAGACGAACTCTGTGGTAAAATAAGACCAGGTCATTTTGACGGTGTTTTGACAGTGGTTAATAAAATTTTTGAAATTATCAAACCTGATGTGGCAATTTTCGGAGCAAAAGATTACCAACAACAAATTTTAATAAAACAAATGGCTAAAAATTTATACCCTTCTTTGACTTTATTAAAAGCTCCAATTGTAAGATCTAAAAATGGTGTTGCATTATCTTCAAGAAATAATTATTTGTCTAAAAAAGAAGTTTCTTTGGCTTCTAATTTATTCAAATGTCTTGAAAACAGTGTAAAATCTTATAAAAAAAATATACCCTTAATCAAAATTATTGAAAATGCAAAAAATTTCTTGATTTCTAAAAGTCTTGATCCTGATTATTTTGAACTAAGAGACTGCAAACTTAATATTATTAATGAAAATAACTTTAACGGAAAAAAAATTTTTTTAAGCTCAGTTAAAATAAATAGTACACGATTAATTGATAATATTGAATTTTAAATGTTTTTTTTTCCTTTTGCTGATGAAAATCCAACGACAACAAAACCTATTGTAAGTTGGAGTGTGATTTTAATTTGTTCTATAATTTTTTTAAATTATATTTTTGAACAAGAATATATAAAAGAACAAATTTTTTTAAGCTTCGGAATGATACCTGCCATTTTATTTGGTAATTCTGAACTATCTACTAGCTTAAAAGTTGTTCCAGCCTTTATTTCAATTATCACATCTATGTTTTTACATGGTAGTTGGATGCATTTAATTGGCAATATGACTTATCTATATATTTTTGGAGATAATATTGAAGATAACTTAGGCAAAATGAAGTTTATCATATTTTATTTATTAACTGGAGGATTTGCAGCTCTTTCACAAGCTTTACTAGATACTAATTCTACAACTCCTATGATTGGTGCATCTGGAGCAATTGCCGGAGTTTTAGGCGCATATTTAGTTCTTTTTCCAAAAGCAAAAATTAAAGTTTTCTTTTGGTTTATTATTATTTTTAAAATATTTAAAATAAGAGCTTTCATAGTACTTGGAGGATGGATTTTAATACAGTTTTTAAGTTTTGGTGGAGATGATTTAAATTCTGGAGGCGTGGCTTACGCAGCTCATATTGGAGGTTTTATTTCTGGGGTTGTTTTAATTAACCTTATGAAAAATAAAAGCAGAATAAAGCATAAATCATCAAGAAGTTCTGTACCTAACTCTAAATAAGTTTTAAAACGATCTTTCATCAAACTCATTTTCTTCAAAAATTTTACCTTTACCTCCTAATTTATTTATTGCTGACAAAACTGCTTTTGATGCTTCCTCAAGTAATTTTTCATTTTCTGATCTCAAAACTATTGAAGTGCCAAAATTGCCTGGTTTGAAATACGGATAAGATCCAATTTTTATAGCTTTAAATTTTTTTTCAATTTTTTCTAAATCTTTGGCAATTAAACCTTCTCCAATATTACTTGAAACAGTTTTTGACTTAAGTTTTATTCCACCAATGAGATCATTTAAGATGGTATGAAACATTCCTTGCATAATTCTAGGAACACCAGCAAAAACAAATAAATTTTCAATTTTATAACCTGGTGCTGCTGAAACAGGATTATCAATTAAAATAGAATTAGACGGAATTACAGCCATTTTTTGACGAGATTCATTAAACTCAACATTAGTACCTTCATAATGTATCTTTAATCTCCTCATAGCTTCAGGATCTTTAATTAGTTTTTGATTAAAGGCTTTTGCAACAGATTCTGTAGTAATATCGTCATGAGTAGGACCTATACCTCCACAAGAAAAGACATATGTGAATTTTTTTGTGAAACTTTTTATAGTTTCAATAATAGTTTCAGAATCATCAGAAATTATTCTCGCCTCAATTAACCTTACTCCAATATTATTTAATTCGGTTGCAATCCAATTAACATTACTGTCTTTAGTCCTACCTGATAATATTTCATCACCTATTATTATAATACCTGCTGTTGAAACCATAAATAGATACCTTTAAAAAAATAATATTGTACGTAAATAGTTATAATAATATATATAACATATAACTTAATGTTTGGTCATAATGAATAATCAAATTGAAATACATAATAAAAATGCATTTAAAAAAATGCATGATGCAGGTGCTTTAGCTGCAGAAGTATTAGATTATATTACCCAGTATGTGAAAAAAGGTGTTTCTACAGGACGATTAAATGATCTATGCCATGATTATATAATTAAGAATGACGCTGTACCTGCGCCTCTTAATTATAGAGGATTTCCAAAATCCACATGTATCTCTGTGAATCATGTTGTTTGTCATGGCATACCTGGCGATAAAATTCTTGATGAAGGGGATATTTTAAATATTGATATTACCGTTATTCTAGACGGATGGTATGGAGACACTAGTAGGATGTATTTTGTAGGTGAACCCTCTAAAAAAGCAAAGTTTCTGACAAAGATCACATATGAATGTTTATGGTTAGGTATTGAAACTGTAAAACCAGGAAGTACAACTGGTGACATAGGTCATGCAATTCAAATGCATGCAGAAAAAAATGGTCTATCAGTAGTTAGAGATTTTACTGGGCATGGTTTAGGTAAGGTTTTTCACTCATCTCCAACAATTTTACATTATGGACAGCCAAATACTGGTGATACACTTGAAGAGGGAATGATATTTACAATAGAACCAATGATTAATACAGGTAAATATGATGTTAAAATTTTGTCTGATGGGTGGACAGCCGTTACGCGTGACAAAAGTTTGTCTGCACAATTTGAGCATAGTATCGGGGTTACTGCCAATGGCTATGAGGTATTTACTATTTCGCCTAAAGGATATACACAACCTGAATATCCAATTTAATGATAAAAGCTTTTATAGAATGTTATTTTAATTTTTTTTCTAAAGTTTTTTTTATAGCTTTAGTGGTTTCTTTAATAACGGGTTTAGCATTATTATATGCTTTAATAGCGACTTCTCCTGCTTTTTTTCTTGCTGTAGGGTTAGTTGCTAAGATTTTGATCGTATTTTTTAAAATTGAACCAATAATCATAAAAACCTCATATTAAAATTAAAAAGAAAACATGTATATCTTAGTTTCATTTTTAAGTATAAGGAAGTTGTACAATAATTTCTATTGTTATTTTTGAATACGAACTACCTCACTAGGTTTTAATATGATTGAAAGATATTCAAGAAAAGAAATGGTTCAAATTTGGTCTCCCGAAGAAAAATTTAATATTTGGTTTCAAATAGAAGCGCATGCTTGTGACGCTCAAGCTAAATTAGGGGTTATACCAAAAGAAGCCGCAGAAGTAATTTGGAAAAAAGGTAAATTTGATATAGATAAAATTGATGAAATTGAAAAAACAACTAAACACGATGTAATTGCTTTTTTAACAAATTTGGCTGAATATGTTGGAGAGGAAGCCAGATTTATACATCAAGGAATGACATCATCTGATGTCCTTGACACCACACTTTCAATACAATTAAAAAAAGCATCTGATATTTTATTGAGAGATATCGATGAGTTGCTTAAAACGCTAAAAAAACGCTCTCTTGAGCACAAAAATACTTTAACTATTGGGAGATCACATGCTATTCACGCTGAACCAGTTACTTTTGGCTTAAAGTTAGCCGGATATTATGCTGAGTTTAAACGAAACAAAAAAAGATTACTCGAAGCCAAAAAAGAAATAAGCACATGTGCAATTTCTGGTGCTGTAGGCACCTTTGCACACATTGATCCATATGTAGAAAATTATGTTTCACAAAAACTAGGATTAATCCCAGAAGAAGTTTCAACACAAATTATTCCAAGAGATAGACACGCAATGTTTTTTTCTACTCTTGGTGTAATAGCTTCGAGTGTGGAACGATTGTCTACTGAGATTAGGCATCTCCAAAGAACAGAAGTAAGAGAAGCAGAAGAATATTTTTCTCAAGGTCAAAAAGGTTCGAGTGCTATGCCTCATAAAAGAAATCCCGTACTTACAGAAAATCTAACTGGACTTGCTAGATTAGTTAGATCTTGTGTAACACCAGCTTTAGAAAATGTAACATTGTGGCATGAGAGAGATATTTCTCATTCGTCTGTTGAAAGAATGATAGCTCCAGATGCAACAATAACTTTGGATTTTGCACTTTACAGGTTAAACAATGTTATTCAAAACTTGCTTATATATCCTAATGCAATGCTATCTAATTTAGAAAAGTTGGGAGGTTTGGTACATTCCCAACAAATATTATTAGCACTTACCCAAAAAGGTGCAAGTAGAGAAAATGCTTATGAAATGGTCCAGAGCAATGCAATGAAGGTTTGGGAAACACCAGAGCATAAAAGAAAAAATGTTTACAAAGATTTACTTAAGAAGGATTCTAAAGTGTCAGAATTTCTCAATGAAAAGGAAATTGATGATTTATTTAATCTTGATCAACACTTTATTCATGTAGACAAAATCTTTGATAGAGTTTTTGGTAAAGAGGAATAATTTTATGTCCAAAAAGAAAATTTTATATGAAGGAAAAGCTAAGACCATACTTGAAGGCCCTACTCCAGATACTGTAATACAATATTTCAAAGATGATGCTACTGCGAATAATGCTGAAAAACACTCAATAATTAACGGAAAAGGAGTTTTAAATAATTCTATTTCTGATTTTTTAATGAATAGAATCAATGAGATTGGAATACCAACCCATTATATAAAGAAATTAAATATGAGGGAACAACTTGTAAAAAAAGTTGAAATTATTCCTATTGAATTTGTTGTCAGAAACATTGCTGCTGGATCTATTGTAAAGAGGTTAGGATTAAGAGAAGGTAGGGTTTTTTCCAGACCTCTAATAGAGCATTTTTTAAAAAAAGACGAATTAGGTGACCCTCTAATTAATCAAGATCATATTGTAAATTTTGAATGGGGAACTCGTGAAGAGTTGGATGAAATGAATGAGTATGGACTTCGTATAAATGATTTTCTAAGAGGATTATTTTTAGGAATTGGTCTTAAACTTATAGACTTTAAAATCGAATTTGGCAGATATTATTCTGAAAATGGTAATTCTATATTATTGTTAGCTGACGAAATAAGTCCAGACAATTGTAGATTATGGGATATAAGTACAAACCACAAAATGGATAAAGATTTATTTCGTCAAGATATGGGCGGTTTAAAAGAGGCATATCAAGAAGTTGCAGATAGATTAGGAATTCTTCCTGAAAAGAAAAGGTACTCAAATGCTAAAACTGAAATTGTTAAATAAAGAGAACTTTAATGAAAGTTATAGTAAATATATCCCTTAAAGAAGGTGTGTTAGACCCAGAGGGACAAGCGATTAAAACCTCCTTATCAAATCTAGGTTTTGAAAATTTAAATGATGTTCGCACTGGAAAGCAAATTATTTTGAATTTTGTAAATTTAAAAGAGAATGAAGCTGTTTTAGAGGCTGAAAAAATGTGCAAGGATTTGTTAGTAAATACTGTTATCGAAAAATATAAAATTAATATTTTAGGGAATTGATAAGAAAGTGCGCTCAGGAGTTACAATATTTCCAGGATCAAATTGTGATAGAGACATAATTGTTGCTATAAAAACTATCACAGGTAAAGCACCTATTAAAATGTGGCATAAAGATACAGAATTTCCAAATTTAGATCTAATTATAATTCCTGGGGGGTTTAGCTTTGGTGATTATCTTAGATGTGGAGCTTTAGCTGCAAGATCTCCAGTGATTAGAAATATAAAAAATCATATAAGTCGAGGAGGTGCTGTTCTTGGAATATGTAACGGATTTCAAATAATGATCGAAGCAGGAATACTTCCTGGTTCATTAATTAGGAATAAAAAATTACTTTTCACCTGTAGAGATACAATGTTAGAAATACAAGATACCATTATAAGTCCCTTTCTTTCTGGTTTAAAAAAAGAGCATCATTTAAATATACCTGTAGCTCATAACGAAGGTAATTTTTTTGCATCAGAAACGCTCTTAAACGAATTGAAAAATGATGGAAGAATAGCTTTTAAATACATAAATGAGGTAAATAATGATACTGATTATAATCCTAACGGTTCATCTAATGATATCGCAGGAATATTATCAAAAAATGGAAAAGTTTTGGGTATGATGCCACACCCTGAGAGGGCCATTAATAATTTACATGGTGGTACAGATGGTTTGAAATTTCTTACCAAAAGTTTTGAACAAATAATTGGTTAAATTATGAAAATTTCAAATCAAACCCTTTACAATATAAATAAAAATGAATACCAAGCCCAGCAAGAAAGCACACTTGAAGATGCCACTGAAATGGGATTAACAGAAGATGAATTCAATTTAATTTGTGATAAAATCAAAAAAATTCCAAATAAAACTGAGTTAGGTATTTTTTCGGCTATGTTTTCAGAACATTGTTCTTACAAAAGTTCTAAAAAATGGCTTAAAACTATGCCCACTAAAGCAAAGCACGTAATTCAAGGACCAGGTGAGAATGCTGGAGTCATTGATATTGGAGACAATATAGCTGCTGTCTTTAAAATAGAATCTCATAACCATCCATCATTTATAGAGCCTTATCAAGGAGCTGCAACCGGTGTTGGGGGGATTTTAAGAGATGTTTTTACCATGGGTGCAAGACCTATTGCTTTATTAAACGCATTGAGATTTGGTTCCCCATCTGAACTCTTAACAAAACATCTTGTCTCAGGAGTAGTAAAAGGAATTGGAGGATATGGAAATTGTATTGGTATTCCTACAGTTGGAGGAGAAACAAACTTTGATAAATCATATGATGGAAATATCTTAGTAAATGCAATGGCAGTTGGCCTCGCAAATAAAAATAGAATATTTTACTCTGCGGCAACTGGGGCCGGCAACCCTGTTATATATGTAGGAGCTAAAACTGGAAGAGATGGAATACATGGCGCCACGATGGCATCAACTGAATTTACTGATAATAGTTCTGAAAAAAGACCAACAGTTCAAGTAGGTGATCCTTTTACTGGAAAGTTACTCTTAGAATCCTGTCTTGAATTAATGAGCACTGATGCTGTCTTATCTATTCAAGATATGGGAGCTGCTGGATTGACAAGTTCAAGTGTTGAAATGGCTTCAAAAGGATCATTGGGCATGTATTTAAATCTAGATTTGGTTCCTACAAGAGAGGATAAAATGACAAGTTACGAAATTATGCTCTCTGAAAGTCAAGAAAGAATGTTGATGATTTTAAAACCAGGTTCAGAAGAAAAAGCAAAATCAATTTTTGATAAATGGGATTTAGACTTTGCTGTTATAGGTGAAGTAACTAAAACAGGTAGACTAATTTTAGATAAAGATGGTTTTGAAGCATGTAACATTCCGATCAACCCCCTCGTAGAAGATGCTCCTGAGTATGATAGACCTTATGAAATTATTCAAAATAAAAATATTATTAGAATAAATGAATTAAATATCAACTATACTGTAGATGAAATTTTAGCCAAAATTTTTGAAAATCCTAATATATCAAGTAAAAGGTGGATTTGGGAACAGTATGATAGCTCTGTTATGGGTGATACGATTTCTTCAAATGGCAAAAGCGATGCTTCCATAGTTAAAATACATGGAACAGCAAATAATAAAAGTCTTGGCAAAGGCATTGCAATGACAACTGATTGTACACCAAGGTATGTAAAATCAGATCCAATTAATGGAGGAATGCAAGCAGTATGTGAAGCAGCAAGAAATATTGCTGCCTCTGGAGCCAAACCTTTAGCAATTACAAATAATTTAAATTTTGGTAATCCTGAAAAAAAAAATATTATGGGTGAAATAGTAGGATCAATTAAAGGAATTTCTAAAGCCGCATCCTTTTTAAATACTCCAATTGTTTCTGGAAATGTTTCTCTTTATAATGAAACCAATGGGAAAGGGATTCTTCCAACCCCAGTGATAGGTATGGTAGGTGTTATAGATAAGGTGGAAAATTGTTTAGAAATAAACGCAAAAGAAGACAATACTCTATTAGTTTTAGGTCAATCAGAAAATTTTATCGAAGGTTGGATTGGCTGTAGTATTTATCAGCAAATAGAAAATAAGATAATTGACTCGGCTCCTCCTCCTGTTAATTTAGAAAAAGAAAAGAATACCATCGAAATATTATTACAATTACATACTAAAAACATCTTGACAGCAGCACATGATATTTCTGATGGTGGTTTATTAACAGCCATCTGTGAAATGTTATTTAAAAATAATTTAGGTTTAAATCTCAACCTACCTAAACCGTTGTTAAAGATTGATAGTAAAGACCCTACACTTCACTCATGGTGTTTTGGTGAAGACCAAGGAAGAATTATAGTAGCTACCGATAAAATTGATAAAGTTAAATTTTGTTTAAAAGATAGTAATTTAGATTATTTTGTTCTTGGGAAGACTAATGCAAGCAATGACTTGAATTTAAAAGATATTACTACTATATCTATCAAATGTCTAAAAAACTCGTATGAAAAAACATTACCTTTAATAATGGGTAAACATAAATAATTTTAGGTTTTAACATGGCTATGACAGCGGCTGAAATTGAAGAACTTATTCTTAAATCTTTTCCAGATGCAAAAGTTACTATTGATGACTTAAGAGGAGACGGAGATCATTATGCTGCTCAAATAGTCTCAGAACAATTTAAAGGTTTAACGAGAGTCCAGCAGCATAAGATGGTTTATAGCGCTATGGACGGAAAAATGGGGAATGAGCTACATGCGTTAGCATTAAATACATCAGCACCGAAAAATTAAAGGAGACTTATAATGGAACAAGATACAAAAGAAAAAATCGAAAATATAATAAATGATAATGAAGTATTATTATTTATGAAGGGAACCCCAGTGATGCCCCAATGTGGCTTTTCGGCTGCTGTTGTTGGTGTTTTAAGCCATATGGGTATAAAGTTTAATAGTGTAAATGTTCTTGAAGATCCTGAAATAAGAGAGGGAATAAAGGAATTCTCAGACTGGCCAACTATACCACAACTTTATGTTAAAAAAGTATTTGTAGGTGGTTGTGACATAATTAGAGAAATGCATGAAAATGGGGAGCTTACCGAATATTTCCAAGAAGCAGGAATAAACTCTTGATTAATTAATTACGAGAAGCAATATCAGATTGCGTTTAGTGAGTATTTTTAACGTGAATAAAACTCGATAACTAGGTTAGTTTCCATTTGCACTGGATATGGAACATCATCAGGCATAGGTATCCTTACAAGCGAACCAGTAAACTTTGAATGATCAACTTCTACGTATTCAGGTACGTCTCTTTCGGGTAATGTTGTAGCTTCAATAACAGCAGGTATACCCTTAGCCTTTTCTTTTAATGCAATAACTTCACCAACATTGATCATTCTTGAAGGAATGTTACATCTACTTCCATTAACCATGACATGACCATGATTTATTAATTGTCTACATGCAAAAACTGTTGGGGCTAACTTCATTCGGTATAAAATAGCGTCTAGTCTACATTCTAAAATACCAATTAAATTAGCTCCTGTATCACCCTTTTTTCTAACTGCAGCTGTGTAATATTTTTTAAATTGTTTTTCACCTATATTGCCATAATAACCTTTTAATTTCTGTTTTGCCATTAATTGAACGCCAAAATCTGTGGGCTTTTTTCTTCTCTGACCATGTTGACCTGGAGCGTATTCTCTATCATTTAATGGCGATTTTGGTCTTCCCCATAAATTAACTCCTAACCTTCTATCTATTTTATGTTTTGAACTTGTTCTTTTATGATCTGACTTAGGCATATTTTAAACCTTTTTATCTACTACTAAAATAGTAGTTAATTATTCCAATCAGAAGTTAAACTTCGGGATAAAAAACACAACGTTATAATCCACATTATCGGAACTGAGACTGAAAAATACTATTTAAATGTTAAAAGTCAAGTACGATTTGAACTTTTTGATAGGGATCTAATTATTCCATGTAGTGTCCTCAAATCTTGATGGGTCAAGGACGCTCTGTTAAATAAACTTCTTATGTTTCTTTTCACAACAGGCGCCATTTCTGGTGAGTGGAAAAAACCAGACTTGCTGAGTAAATGATCTAATTGTTGATAAAAATACTCTCTGTCGCCAACATTAGAAATTTCGGTGCTCTTTTTTAATTTTTTGTTTACTTTTATAGGTAAATTATCTTCTTTGAAATGAGAGCTCTTAATCTTATTCCATTCCCAACAAATCAACAATACTGCTTGAGATAAATTTAAAGATGAAAAGTTTTGGTTTAGTGGAATTGAAATTGTATAATCTGCTTGTACTACATCGTCATTTGATAAACCTGACTGTTCAGAACCAAAAAGAAAACCAACTTTTCCACCATTAACAACATGATGAAAAGATTTATCTATTGCTTTAAATACATCTAAAGATTTTGTGCCAATAACACGTTTTCTAGCAGTAGTAGCAAATAATAAAGAAATATCTTTAGTGGCTTCTTCTAAAGATTTATAGACATTTGTTTTATTTAATACGTCATCAGCTCCAGCTGAAATGGCATATGCAGAGCTGTTTGGCCAGCCATCTCTTGGTTCTATCAATCTAAGCTTTTCGATACCAAAATTTTTCATTGCTCGAGCTGAAGAACCTATATTTTCTCCAAGTTGTGGCTTAGACAAAATTATATTAGGAGTTAAATCAATCATATAAGGACATATATTTAATTTTTTCTCCATATCGTTTTATCTGCTCTATCTTCTAATACGATATTGACTTTAAGTAATTTCTCTCTTATTTGATCTGCTTTAGAATAATCTTTGCTATCTTTGGCAGTTTTACGTTCAAGTATAAGTTCTTCAATTTCTTTTTCGGTCATAGAGATTTCAAATCTTTGACTTTGATACAATTCTTTTCGAAACTTAAACCATTCTTCAGTCGATTGAGATAAAATACCTAAAAGTTTACTAGAGTTTTTTAATTTTTGAGCACACTCTTTACTTCCTTTATTCGCTTCATCAGTTAGATAATGAGCTCTGGCAAGAGCTTTAGGAGTATTTATATCATCACATAGATTAATAATAAGTTCCTCATCTGGGTTACCATTAACTTCAAAGCCATCAACAGCTCTGTATAGTCTGGACAATGACTTTTTAGCTTCTTCCAAAGATTTTTTACTAAAGCTTAGGGGTGCTCTGTAATGAGCTTGTAATAGAGCATATCTTATAGCTTCACCGTCGAAATGAAAAAGAAGTTCATTAATCGTAGTAAAGTTTCCAAGTGACTTTGACATTTTTTCACCATCAGAAGTCACATAACCATTATGTAGCCAAAAATTAGCCATAACATCTGTATCATTTGCACAACAAGATTGAGCAATTTCATTCTCATGATGCGGAAAAATTAAATCTAAACCACCTGCATGTATATCAAATTGCTCACCTAAATACTTTTTACTCATAGCTGAACATTCAATATGCCAACCTGGTCTTCCTCTTCCCCAAGGACTATTCCAACCTGGCAAATCCTTCGTGGATGGTTTCCATAGAATGAAGTCTCCGGGTTCATCTTTATATTCTGCAATATCAACTCTTGAACCAGATATCATATCTTTGAGCGACCTTCCTGATAAAATTCCATATTTTTTAAATTTACTAACCGAAAAAAGAACATTTCCTGAGGAGACATAAGCAAACCGTTTTGAAATTAATATTTCGATCATCTCAATTATTTCATTAATATGATCTGTAGCCCTTGGTTCAAAATCAGGATTTAAATTACCTAATAATTTACAATCGTAATGAAAATTTTTTATCGTCTCTTTAGTTAATTCCGATATTTGTATTTCTTTCTCGGTCGCTCTTTTGTTTATTTTGTCATCAATGTCAGTGATATTTCTTACATAAGTGACTTTAGGATACATTGTTCTAAGTAATCGAACTAAAACATCAAATACAACTAAAGGTCTTGCATTACCAATATGAATGAAATCATAAACTGTAGGACCACATGCATACATTCTAACGTCATTTTTATCAATGGGATTAAAAACAGATGTTTTTTTTTCAAGGGTATTATATAAATGTAAGCTATTCATAGTAACAACCACTCTTCAATCATTGTTATTTAGTCGTTCAACAATTTTTTGTCTTCCCATTGTTAAAACTAGATTTGCCATTTCTGGACCATTATTTTGTCCTGTTAAACATAGTCTAAGAGGTTTGAATAAATCTTTACCTTTTCTACCACTTTCCTTCATTAACAAACTGGTCCAAGTTGACCAAGTATTTTTATCAAAACTATCATTTGGTAAAGTTTTCAATGCTAAATGTGTGAACTCATGATCATCATTTATGGTTTTAATTTTTCCATAAACAATATTCCACCAAAACTTAATATCATTAAAAGTATTAATATTTCCTTTAATTAAATTCCAAAATTCTATTGTTATTTCAATATCTAAAGTGTTTAATTGGTCACTAATATCATCAAATTTGACTAATTGAAAGAATTTAGAATTCAGGTTTAACAATTCCACTTTATCAAATTTAGGTTTAGATTTTCCAAATTTATTTATATCAAAATCATTAATTATTTGATTTATATTTTTAAAAATATCTATTGTATCAGAGGTTCCAACCTTTGATAATAATGATGATATTGCCATTGGTTGAAAACCTTCTTGTCTTAAGTCTTTTAGAGACAAACTACCAAGTCTTTTAGAAAGACCTTCTCCTGAAATATCTGTTAATAATGATAAATGCCCTAATCTAGGAGAAGAGGATCCTAAAGCTTCAAATAATTGAATTTGTGCGGCAGAATTTGTCATATGATCTTCACCTCTCAAAATATCTGTCACTGCAAAGTCGATGTCATCAACAACTGAGGCAAGTGTATATATAACTCTGCCATCTTCTCTTAAAATAACAGGGTCAGATAAATTGGACATATTATATTTACTTTGACCTTTAACCAAATCATCCCAATTTACGTCAATGTGATTTAATAAAAATCTATAATGAGGTTTTTTTCCTTTAGATTTAAGATCAGCAATCTCTGAGTCTGACAATTTAAGAGAAGATCTGTCATAAATAGGCGGTTTTCCAGAAGATAATTGACTTTTTCTTTTTAAAGATAATTCATCAGCAGTTTCAAAACATGGATAAGCTCTTTTTTTATTAAGTAATATTTGTAAAGCATTGTCATAACAAGATAATCTAGAAGATTGTTTTTCCAAACTGTCCCAGCCTATATTCATCCAACTTAAATCTTCTTTAATTGCATTTTCATATTCTATAAACGATCTTTCTTGATCCGTGTCGTCTATTCTTAACATAAAATGCCCATTATTTTTTCTAGCAAACAAAAAATTTACAAGTGCAGTTCTAAAGTTTCCGATATGCAAGTAACCAGTTGGACTTGGAGCAAAACGAACTTTCATTACAACTAATTCCTAGTTTAAAATAGATACTATATTTATTTCTATATACAGTTTGATCAATTCCAATTTCTAAACCCACTAGTTAGAGGATATCGTCTATCTCTACCAAAGGCCTTTTCTGTGACTTTTGGTCCAGGTGCAGATTGAAATCTTTTATATTCAGATCTTGATAAAAGCATAGAGATTTTTTTGACATCTGCTACTTCATAACCCTCAGCAACTATTTCATCTATTGATAAATTATCTTCGACTAATTTTTTTAAAATTGCATCAAGAATGTCATACTCAGGAAGACTGTCAGTGTCTTTTTGGTCTTCTCTTAACTCGGCGCTAGGAGGTTTTGTTATTATTCTTTCAGGAATAACTTCACCATTTGGCCCTAAAAACTCCGGAGGTTTGTTAGAATTTCTCCATTTGCATAATCTAAATACATCACTTTTCCACACGTCTTTTATAACTGCGAACCCTCCACACATATCTCCATATAAGGTGGCATAACCAACTGCATATTCAGATTTATTTCCTGTTGCTAATACCATTGATCCATATTTGTTAGAAATTGCCATTAAAAGTAAGCCTCTTAATCTAGATTGAATATTTTCTTCCGTTATTCCTGGAGAAACATTGGGACCTTTAAATCCTAAAAGGATATTATCAACCGTTTGCATACCACTTTTAATATCTAAATATGAATAATCTATTCCTAAATTGTAAGATGCTAACTTTGCATCTTCTAAACTTTCTTGACTGGTATAAGGGCTTGGCATCATAACTGCTCTTACTAAATTTGGTCCTAGAGCATCAGTTGCAATTGCCGCTACCAATGCAGAATCTATTCCACCAGACATTCCAAGAA
This sequence comes from SAR116 cluster bacterium AG-335-N04, assembly GCA_003279355.1. Taxonomy (GTDB): domain Bacteria; phylum Pseudomonadota; class Alphaproteobacteria; order Puniceispirillales; family Marisalimonadaceae; genus Marisalimonas. The sequence continues at coordinate 117,274 of QBZS01000001.1, read as the reverse complement.
CAACCCCAGGGAAACCATTATTTTGGACATAATCCCGTACACTTACGACTAGTGATTTATATAAAGCTTCTATATTAGAAGAAACACTATTAATATTTTCTTTGAAGGTCCATTTATTATTATTTTTTTGTAAATCAATTTTTATTACATGTTCTTGAAAATCATTTAATTGGATATTTAACTTACCTTTATCACTTAAACAAAATGAGGCACCATCAAATATTAATTCATCTTGGCCACCTACTCTATTTAAATAAATTAAAGGCAATTTCGACTCTAAAACACGAGAAACAGCTACTGACATTCTCTGATCATTTTTTTTAATAGAATAAGGTGATGCATTAATAGAGAGTATTATTTCTGCTCCAGTTTCACACAAACATTCTATAACAGTTTCAGTCCATATATCTTCGCAAATTGGTAAACCAATCAATACATCTCTTACTTTAACTGGACCAGATAGTGATCCAGGAGAAAAAATTCTTTGTTCATCAAATACACCGGTGTTTGGAAGATTATACTTATCTCTATAAGATAAAATTTCTCCTTTATCTAGAACAAAAACTGAGTTTTTAATTGATTTATTTTCTTTCCTGGGAGCACCTAGAATAATAGCTGCTTTACCATCATTAGTTAGTTTAGCTAGTGAAATTATTTCATTTTCAACAAGTTCTAAAAAATCATTTCTAAGAACTAAATCATCAATTGGATATCCAGTAACATATAATTCAGGAACAACAATTATATCAATTTCTTCACTTAAACTATCCCTAATTTTTATTAATTTGTTAATATTACCCTTAACGTCACCAACTATCGGATTTAACTGAGCGAGTACTATTTTAAGATTGTTTTTCATAATTAACTCATAAAACAGATTATTATTATTATTAACGCCTAAAAAGAAATTCTCTTCCAAGCTTAACTTGAGACTTACCACCATAAGAAATAATGTCAGCTGTCGCGTAAGTTTCAGACCATCTGCTTGGAAGATATGATCCAGTCCCAATGACATCTACAGGAACGTTCGCCAAAGAAAAAACTTTACATTTTTCTGGACCAAATCCACTAGAAGCAACAATTTTAACTTTTTGAAAGCCTGCATTATTTAGTATCTCTCTTAAATGCCAAACTGACGCCGCCGAAACACCAGTGCCAATTAAATAACGAAGTTCTTGCTCTGTTCTGTATCCTCTAATAGAATCAGGAGCATTTCTCTCTAAAACCGCATAAGAACCTGCTACATCTAATCCTTCAATATACCTTCCACCATGAGTATCTAATCTTAATGACAAAGTTCCATTGTTAGCCAAATTTTTAAACGATCTGCAAATCATAAGACCATCAGTTATTTCTTTACCAAAATAATCAATTAAAACAGTTAATGGTTGATCAGGCCAAGTGGAATGAAACATTTCTGCAGCTTGTAAGGTCGAACCAGCATAACCAACTAAAGCATGAGGCATAGTACCTAAACCCTTTGTGTTTTTAAACAGGTGAGCAGTCTTATCTGTAGCACATCCTATAAATCCAATCGCATTCATTTCAGATTTAACTCTTTGAGAACCAATATACGCTCCATAAGCCATTAAATCGGCCATGTCTGTACCTGCACAATGACGAGCATCCATTGCTAGAAAAGATGTTTGACGTAAACTTTCTACCATAGATCTAGCATTATAAGCAGCTACACAAGTAGCTCCAATTTTTTGAAGTAAAGCTGTTTCTAAATCTACTAATAATAACATAGAACCAGATATATAGACCATTGGCTCTCCAGCTCCTACGTCACTTCCTTCTTCAAAACAACGATTAATATTAACGTTACCTTTTCTTTCTTTTATAATATGTTGAAGCCAATCAAGTGCTGGATTTAAAGCCGATATCACAGGTCTGCGCATAAAAATTGCATAAGTAACTTCAGTATCACCAAACTCAGCTACAACATCTCTAGTTCTTAAAAAGTATGTGTCTGTAACAGACGATAACTGGTCAGGATTTGGCCTTAAGTCATTTGGCCAAGATACTTTTTTTATTAGATTAATATTAGGTTTCTTTTTATTTTCAGCCAATTTCAAACCTTCAAGATACCGCCACAATTTTTTTTGCAAGGTTAGTTCTATTTTCTGCAAGCAAGTCAGCTACTAAAAAAGCTAACTCCAAGGATTGAGTTGCATTAAGTCTTGGATCACAATGTGTATGATATCTGTCAGCTAAGTTGGCTTCATTTACTTCATACACTCCACCAACACATTCAGTAACATTTTGTCCTGTCATTTCAAAATGGACTCCTCCAGGTACAGTATGCATTTCATTATGAACTTCAAAGAAACCTCTAACTTCAGCCATAATATCATCCATTTTTCTTGTCTTAAATCCTGAAGATGCTTTTACTGTATTTCCATGCATTGGATCACAACACCAGCCAACGATCAAACCTGATTTTTTAACAGCTGTTATTAAAGGTTTTAATTTTTTATAGACGTCGGCAGAACCCATTCTAGCAATCAGAGTAAGTCGTCCAGCTAGATTTAATGGGTTTAGCTTTTCAATAAGTCTTAATAAATCGTCAGGATCTGTTGAGGGCCCACATTTTAAACCAATTGGGTTAGCTATGCCTCTCATATATTCTATGTGCGCTTCATCAATACTTCTAGTTCTATCTCCTACCCATAGCATATGTGCTGAAGTTGCAAACCATCCTTTTTCTTCAGTAATAGTGTCTTTTCTAGTGAGTGCTTCTTCGTAATTAAGTAAAAGACCTTCGTGCGAAGTATAAAATTCAGTTTCTCTAAGCTGAGCAGTATTCTCTGGTGTCATGCCACAAGCATTCATAAATTCTAATGATGAAGTTATTTGAGATGCAAGTTCTTTATATTTTATTGCTTCATTAGTTCCACTAACAAACTCAAGGTTCCATTCATGTAATTTAGTCAAATCTGCCATACCACCACCTGCAAAAGCTCTCAGCAAATTTAATGTAGAGGCAGATTTATCATAAACTTGAAGAAGCCTCTCTGGATTAGGTTCGCGTGCTTTATCTTCAAAGGCCATATCATTAACCATATCTCCACGATAACTTGGCAAAGAAACATCATTAATTACTTCAAAAGGGGAAGATCTAGGCTTAGAATATTGACCTGCCAATCTTCCTATCTTTATAACAGGTAAAGCAGAACCAAAAGTAAGCACAACAGCCATTTGTAACAACACTCTAAAGCTATCCCTGATATTATTAGCATTATGTTCTGCAAAAGATTCAGCGCAGTCACCACCCTGAAGTAAAAAAGCTTTGCCCTCTGCAACATCTGCCATTCTTTTCCTAAGTCTCCTAGCTTCTTCGGCAAATACTAAAGGCGGTCTAATTGAAAGTTCCTTTTCAACAGAGGCTACTTTATCCATGTCACTATATTCAGGAACTTGCTTTATCGGAAATTTTCTCCAAGAATCTATTTTCCAGTCAATCATCTTTTTTCCCTTTAAATAACTCAATATTAATTAAATTAATTAATAATTAAACATTCAATTAACAGAATTCAGCTAAATCTTCAATTACTCAGTTAAAATTTACTATTAAGATCTCATCGTTACAAATTCTTCTGCAGCTGTAGGATGAATTCCAATAGTGCTGTCAAAATCTGACTTAAGAGCACCTGCTTTAATTGCGATTGCTATTCCTTGAATTATTTCTGCAGAATCTGGACCTATCATGTGGGCCCCTACTACCTTTTGTGAATTGTCATCAACTATCAATTTCATTAATGTTCTTTCAATATTTCCAGAAATGGTATTTTTTAATGCTCTGAACTCGCTTTTGTATTCTCTTGCTTTGATACCTTTTTTTACAGCGTCTTCATAGGTAATACCAACTACTGCGATTGAAGGTTGACTAAAAACAGCACTTGGAACATTACTATATGAAACATATCTGTTAATTTTTCCAAACTCACGGTCAGCAAAAGAATGACCTTCTGCAATAGCAACAGGAGTTAGTGTGATTTTATCAGTAACATCCCCAATTGCAAATATAGAATTGATATTTGTTTGATTGAAATTATTTACCAATACTTCTCCACGTTTACCTAAATGAACTCCAATCTCTTCCAAACCTAAATTGGAGACTTTAGGTAATCTTCCTGTGGCACCCATTACAGTTTCTACACTTAGGCTTTTGTTATTTGAAAGATGGATCTTATGCATTTGCCCTTCTTCTTCAATCTTTGAAATAGTAACTTTATTATGTATCGTTATTCCTTTTTGCTCCATTGAAGTCATTAAATGTTGCCTAATATCTATATCAAATCCTCGCAAAGCCATGTCAGCTCTAAAAATAAGATGAGTATCTACTCCAAATCCATTGAATATACCTGCAAATTCAACTGCAATATAGCCAGATCCATAAATCGCAATAGAATCTGGTAATTCGAGAAGATCCAAAGCTTTATCTGAGTTAATCATGTAATTATTTCCTTCAAAGTTAGGAAAAGATGATTCACCACCAGCAGCTATCATGATTTTTTGAGAAGATAATTCAATTTTTTTATTATCTTCTTTTATTATTGAAACAGTATTTGGTCCTGTAATTTTACCCCAGCCTGAAATTAAGTCACAGCCTGAATTTTTTATTAAATTAACATAAATTTCATGCAGTCTATCTAATTCTTTATTCTTTTTTAGAATAAGTTCATGCCAGTTACTTTGAAAATTACTTACTTGCCAGCAAAATCCTTCTGCATCTGACACTTGTTCAGAAAATTGAGACGCATACACCAATAATTTTTTAGGAACACAACCTCTAAGTACGCATGTGCCCCCAGCTCTATCACCCTCTACAACTAATACTTTGGCACCATATGATGCAGAAATTCTTGCTGTTCTAGTACCTCCCGAACCAGCTCCAATAACAATAAGATCGTAATCAAATTTTGACATAAAATCTCCAAAATTCCCTAAAAAAAGTTTGTTTATGTGCAATCAAAAAATTGCCTCTGCTTTCATTGTCATACCTGCATCTTTTGTACTCGTAAAGCAATTAACAGCACCATTTAATTTATTTTCAATATTTATAAACAAATCGTCATTAGCGTATACCGGTGCAATACCTCTGTGAGAAAAAGATTTAACTTTGGCTTTTTTATACTTTTCTGCAGCTCTTAGCATCAATGTTGCTTGTAATGGTCCATGAAAAACTAAATCTTTGTATCCTTCCTCATTAGTTGAGTAAGGGTAATCATAGTGTATTCTATGCCCGTTAAATGTTATTGCTGAATATCTAAATAACATTGTTGGATGCGTATATATTTTTTCTTCATAATCTGATCTTAAAAAGGGTAAATTATTTTTAATGAAAGTAGTATTCTCATTTACATTATAATCTCTATAGACAAGGTCATGATCTTCTTCAATCATTAATTGATTATCAACAAAGAATTCATACTTTGCAGTTACAAAACATAATAGTCCAGATTTCCCATTTTTTAAGTTTATATCAACTACCGTAGATTTTTTTTTAACTATGTCTCCAATTTTTAATGAATTTAAAAAATGAGTTCTACATCCTGCCCACATTCTTCGAGGAAGCGGTATTGGAGGAAGAAATTCACCTTTTTGAGGATGAGAGTCTTTACCTAACAAAGACGATTTTACTATTGTAGGTGCCAGAGCCCAATGAAGACCTGATGATGCTATGTCACCTTTTTGAGGGTTTCCTGGATCTTCATCAAGGGTTGCTCTAAATCTTGTTTCCAAACCTTGTGAGACTTCATCAAATGCTATCTCATCATTACCTATCCATGATTTTAATTCATCAATATTTATTTTCATATCATCCACTTTATAATTTTTTATATAAGATTTAGTTTAATATATTGAAAATTATAATCTAAAACAAGATAACTGAAATAAATGTTTGAGGTTACATATGGATGACATTCTTAAATTAAACGTTGGTATTGCTGGATGTGGTACAATGGGATTACCTATGTTGGAAGTTCTTTTAAAGAATGGAGTGAATGCTTTTGGTTATGATGTAAAATCAAAAGAAAATTTTCCAACTTTGAAAGAAAATTTCATCTCTTCAAAAGTAAATTTTTTTGAAAAATCAGATATTATTTTTAGTACTGTTAGGGATATAAATCAAACCCTAGAACTTTGCGAGGGTAAGAATGGACTTTTTAAAGTAAACACTCAAAAAATACTTATAATTAGTTCAACTTTATCACCAGCTTTTTTAAGTAACTTTATTAATAAAGTTCCTGAAAACATTACAATTATTGAAGCTCCGATGTCTGGTGCTCCCATGAGCGCCAAGAACGCAACATTAACATTTATGGTTGGATCTTCAAAAAAAGAATTTAATAAAATTTTACCAATTTTGGAGATTTTAGGTAAGAAAATTCATCATATTGGTGAATTTGGATCAGGAATGTCCGTCAAAGTATTAAATAATTTTGTTGCATCATGTTCTGTTGTTGCAGTAAGGCATGTTTTGTCTGAAGCTAAAAATCTTAATATTACTAGAAAGCAACTACTTAATATTCTTAATTGTTCATCTGGCCAAACATGGTTTAGTGAGAACTTAGATAATATAGATTGGGCAAAAGAAAGTTATACCAAAAACAATACAATTGCCATTTTGGAAAAAGATGTAAAGAGCTACCTAGATGGACTTGCAAATTCAAAAAATAAAACAAATAGTGCAATGGTCAATTTTCAAAATGCTCTTATAAAAGGATTACAAAACATTCCTAAATATCCAAATGAGGATTAATAAATTCCAAGTTCGATCCCATAGGCAAATGTTAGAACATATTCCTCTATTTGATTAATATAATTGTCACTCCAATTACCTTGAAAAATGAGTGGAGGTAAAACTTGTTTCCAACGTAAGCCTGTTAAAATTTTATCTATTGCAAGTTTGCTACCTTCTCCATCTAATCCAGCACGAATATAATATACAATTGGAAGACCTTGTGTTTTTTCTTTTAACTCATCATAACACCTATCAAAAAAATCTTTAGTTAAACCAGACATATAACCAAAATTTTCTGTAGTTCCAATAATAACACCATCTACTAAATTAAAAGAGGCAGTATTTGTTTCTAATGAATTTAACATTTTAAAATTAATATTTTGACTAAAATTGTAAAGAGTATTTTCAATTTTATTGGATAATTTTATTGTATTAGCAGAGGGAGAATGATGAATAAATAAAATATTTTTAGATTTCATTTTGATATATAATCATAGAAATATTATTGAATCATCTGTTAGGAACATCAAAGTGATTTAAAAATTCTACCAAATTTTCGAGAGGTTGTGCTCCTACTATACTTTGTTTTTGGTATACATAAGTAGGCACTCCAGTAACACCATAAGTTCTAGACTTATTCCAATTTTCGTCAATATTTTTCATAAAAAGTCGATTTTTAATAACATTTCTTGCCTCTTCAGGATCTAAACCAGATTTAGAAACAACATCTAAAATTACACTTTCTAAGCCAACATTTAAACCTTTTACAAAATAAGCTTCAAAAAATTTATCATGAATAGATGTATTATTGTCTATAGACTGGGCCCATGCACCAATTTCTTGAGCTAATCTACTATTGTAAGTATGAGTTCTAGCGTTATATGGAAGTCCTTCATTTAACATCAGTGCCTTCATTCTTTCATTTTTTTGATCAATATCATCTTGATTTGATCCAAAAAGCTCAAGTAAAGTTCTTCCTTGAGTTGGTGTTTCAGGATGAAGAGGAAAATGAATTAATTGTATGTCAATTTTGAATTTTTTTTTGATTTTTTTAACTCTTGAGTCACCTAAGTAACACCATGGACAAACGTAGTCTGTAAAAACTTCTAGTATTCTTTTATTCATTTGATTATACTCAACTTAATTCCAACTAAATCCAGTTGTTCTGAGATAAAAATGAAGTCCTTCATCCTGCACAACAAAACTCATCATTCTTTTAGAACCTCTGTTATGATGAGAATGCAGTTCAGTTCCTGGTGTAATTAAAACTACCCCATCTTCCCAGTTTACTTTTTCATTTTCAATTTTTGAGTAAACTCTTTCCGCTTGTATTGCTAATGTAAGAGCGGCTCCATTATGTCTATGAGCCCTTTGATCTCCTCCAGATTCAAGAGTATTCAAAGCCGTATTAATCATTGGTATTGTGTTTCTACTAGGTAGTGTTTCTGGAGTAGAAAATTGAATAGCAACACCTGCTGTTTCTTTTGTTTTAGGTCTTTTATAAATTTTATTTAAATTTGATTGAATTTTATCATTAGTCCAATGTGTAGATTTAATAGAATTTGTTCCATTAACGTTAGGTACTAGCTTTTCAAAAGACAGAATGGGCTCATTAGTTACACAAAATAAAATTGAGTTTTCAGATAAGGTTCTATGTTTGGTTTTCTTACCTCCAGGTAAACAAAAAACATCACCACATGACCATTCAATTACATCTTCATCATTCAATGTTGTACCCCTCCCTTCTAAAACATAATAAATTTCTCCAGAAGCTATGAAGTTATGAGTTATATCGTCACCTTTTTTTAGCCTTATGTACCTTGCAAGAATTGATGGAATAGTTGCTGGATAGGGTGTTGATAGTACATCAGAAATATCAAGAGGTATTAGTAAACTGTTTTTGTCAAAATCATAAGCCTCTTTTTTTTCACTTAAAAACTTATGTCTTGGTACCTTTGGCCAAGACCAATCAAACACGTTATCTGGGCTATTATATATCGCTCTTTCCTGAGCACTTTCTTGAGCACTTTCAAGTTTTTTTCTGTTTACATCATTCATACAATTTCTCCAGATAAAATTTTATTAATAAACATGCTAATTAAAATTAATTAAATTGTAAAATTAATTGATCCTCTTCGATTACAATTATATGTTAGAAAAAGGGGGAGTTTATGAATATAAAAATTAATAAACTATCCGAGCATACTGGGGCAGAAGTTTTTGGTGTTGATCTGAAATCAATTTCAGATCAGAGAGTTATTAATGAGCTTACTAAGGCCTTTTCAAAATACTCTGTATTAGTAATAAGAGATCAAAATCTATCACCCAACGAATTCTATGAAAGTGCTAAAATATTTGGAAAAGTTTTTAAACAACATAATAAAAAGTTTGCTTTAAAAGAAAATGATTTAGTTCACTATATTTCTAACAAGGACAAATTTGAAGATGGGAAAATTTATATTCCAGGTGAAGGATATCATACCGATCATAGCAATGATATAAGTCCACCTAAAGCTACCATTCTACATGCTAAATTATTACCATCATATGGGGGTGATACACAATTTGTTAATATGCATCTTGTATATAATCAACTACCCGATGATTTAAAAAAAAGCATACAAAATTTAGAAGCAATGCATGTTTATCAGAGTACTCATAGCAAAAGAAAATTGATGTCATTACCTAGAATTACTGAAAAATTAAAAGAAGTAATCCATCCTCTTGTGAGGATACATCCTGAAAATAATAAACTTTGTCTATACATAAATCCCATTAGAATAGAGAAAATTATAGGTCTGACAAATAATGAAACACTTGCATTATTGGATAATCTAATGAGTTATGTTTATAAAAAAGAAAATGAATATAGGCATAAATGGCTAAACGGAGATTTTGTCATATGGGACAATAGAATATTAATGCATAAAGCAAACGGTGACTATGATATGAATGAAGACCGCTATCTATTTAGAATTATGATCCAAAATGAAATCTTTGAAAGGACATAAATTGCAAAATTTACAAGGTAAAAATGCTATTGTTACGGGAGGTTCTAAAGGTATTGGTAGAAGCGTTTGCCTAGCTTTAGCCAATGCTGGAGTTAATATTAATGTTTTAGATTTAAATAAAGATGAAGGATTAAATACAGTAAAAGAAATTATAAAATTAAATGTTAAAGCTGAATTTTATGAAATAGATGTAGCCCAAGAAAGTGAATGGATTGATTTTGTTACTTATTTAGATACAAAAAATAAATCAATAGATATTTTGGTAAATAATGCAGGTATTTGGTTAGGAAAAGAAATAAGTAATGTTTCAATAGAAGAATATCATAAATTGATATCAATTAATTTAACCGGTGTGTTTTTAGGTATTAAGCACCTTATACCCTTCCTTACTAAAGCAGGAGAGAAATCTAATTTTGGAAGCTCAATTATTAATCTAAGCTCAGTTGCTGGGTTAGTAGGATCACAACTCGATCCATTATATTCAATGACAAAAGGTGGAATTACAACTTTCACAAAATCAATGGCAATATATTTTGGTAAAAAAAAATATCCTATTAGAATTAATCAGGTCCATCCTGGTATTATTGAAACAGATATGGGAAGTCAAGTTGCTGAAGCAAGAATTAAACAAAACCCAAGCATGACTTTAAAAGATTCATATTCAGCAGGTATATTGCAAACGCCTCTTGGTCGTCTAGGTACTGCAGAAGAAGTCGCTAAAACAATATTATTTTTATCATCAGACGACTCAAGTTTTATGACAGGTTCCAGTCTTGTTGTTGATGGTGGATTAACTGCTCAATAATAACATTTAAAAATTGAATAATAGAAAGAAAATTTACCCATGAAAAGAGATCTAAAAGAAAAAATTGCTTGGATTGTAGGTGCTGGTTCTGGGATAGGTCAAAACGCCGCTGTTAAGCTATCTTCACTTGGAATGAAAGTTATACTTTCTGGAAGAAATATTAAAAATTTAGAAGAAACCGCTAAAAACTGTAAAACTAAAGCCTCAATAAAGATGATGGATGTTACTAATAAAACATTAGTTAAAGAAACAGTAAATCAAATAAAAAACGAATTTCAACAAATTGATGTATTGGTAAATTGTGCTGGAATAAATATTTTAAATAGAGATTGGGATTACATTAATGAAAGTGAGTGGGATGACGTGATTCAGACCAATGTCAATGGCTTATTTTATTGTTGTAAATCTGTTATTCCAATGATGAAAGAAAAAAAAGATGGTTTGATTATTAACGTTTCATCTTGGTCAGGTAACCATGTTAGTCTCTTATCAGGTGTTACATACACATCATCAAAACACGCCTTAAATGCTATGACTGAGACTATTAACATGAAATATTGTAGTGTGGGTATTAGAGCTTGCGCTTTATGTCCTGGTGAGGTTGCTACAGATATTTTAGACAAAAGACCTAAAAAGCTCTCTTTAGAACAAAAAAAGAAGATGCTTCAACCTGATGATTTGGGTGAAACAATAGCTTTTTTATGTCAAATGCCAAAACATGTTTGTATTAACGAATTAACTATTAGTCCAACCTGGCATAGAAGATATATAGCAGATCTTGGAATTGAGGAATTATGATTTAAATATTCAATTTTCTATTTTATCTTGTGTTTTATTTTGAAAATCACATGCGTCATGCCTTTCATGAAGTTGAGAACCAGGATAGCCACTAATTTTATTAACCATTCTCCCTCTTTTCACAGCAGGTCTTTCATTAATGAATTTAGCCCATCTTAGTACATTTTTATAAGACTTAACATCCAAGAACTCCTCAGCTCCATATAAACGGCCTAATACTAATGCGCCGTACCATGACCATATTGCCATATCCGCAATAGTATATTCATCATTACAAATAAATGTTTTGTCTGATAATAACTTATCTAAAACATCTAGTTGTCTTTTTACTTCCATAGAAAAACGATCTATCGGATATTCAAGTTTTTCAGGTGCATAAGCGTAAAAGTGGCCAAATCCTCCACCAAGATATGGAGCACTTGCCATTTGCCAAAATAACCAGTTTAAACATTCTGTCCTTGCTTCAAAAGATTTAGGAACAAATTTTTTAAATTTGTCAGCTAGGTACAAAAGTATTGAACCAGATTCAAAAACTTTAACAGAAGTTCCGTTTGTATTATCAATTAAACTAGGAATTTTTGAATTTGGATTGATGTCCACGAAACCAGAACTAAATTGATCCCCTTTTCCAATTCTAATAAGCCATGCATCATACTCTGCTTCTTTAATGCCTAAATTTAATAATTCTTCAAGCATTACTGTTACTTTTACACCATTAGGGGTACCTTGAGAGTATAACTGAAAAGGATGGATACCTTTTGGCAGATCTTTTTCGTGAGTAAAGCCAGAAATAGGCCTGTTAATTTTTGCAAATTTACCACCATTTTCTTTTTCCCAAACCCATACATCAGGAGGGATATATTTTTGTAACTTTGACAATTGAGTTTCCTTATTTAAATAACTTTAGTTAATAACTTAAAGCGATAGGTTCTAATGGTTTTTTATTAAGAATTAAATCTGAACCTTTTTCGCCAATTAAAGTTGCTCCAGAGTGCAAATTAGCAGATAACATAGTTGGCATAATAGACGCATCGACAACTCGCAAATTATCTATGCCATAAACCTTTAAATCATTATCCACAACTGCAGTAGGATCTGTTTTTGGTGCCATTCTACACGTCCCCATTTGGTGATATGTGGTCGTCCCTCTTTCTCTTGCGATTTGTAATAAATCCTCGTCAGACTGTGCATCTAATCCGGGATATACCTCGTAATCAAAATAATTTGATAAAGCTTTGGAATGCATTAACCGTCTTGATAATTTTAGTCCAGCTACTACTACTCTTTTATCTTCTTCTGCATCGAGATAATTTGGTTGGATCTCTGGAGCTTCAAATGGATTATTACTTTTAGCTTTAACCCATCCTAATGATTCTGGTCTTTGTTGCCAGGCAGCGACCGTAAAACCTGGTTCAGTGTCAAGAGTTGATTGCACCCCTTCTTTGTAGGAAGCAGGTGTAAAAGTCATTTGCAAGTCATGATTTCTTATAGACTCGTTAGAATGCCAAAAACAATAAACTAAAGTTGGACTTAAATTGACAATTGATTGTTTTCCTAAAATATATTTACTAATTTCTTTCAAGAGCTTAAAACCTCTGGATTTTTCATTAACTGTTTCAACATTCTTAGCTCTTGCAGTCATTCTAGGTGCAAAATGATCTCTTAAATTCATGCCAACACCCTTTAAGTCATGAATTACATCTATCCCGATATCTTTTAAATGTTTACCAGAACCAATGCCTGATAAATTTAATAAATGTGGTGATTTAATAACTCCTGATGATAGAATAACTTCTTTATTAGCCTTTAAAATTATTTTTTTGCCTCTAACTCCGCCTCTGAGATACTCAACTCCAGTAGCAGATTTGTTTTCAATAATAATCTTTGTTACAAATGCATCAGTGATTATATCAAGATTTTCTCTAGATTTAACAGGCTTCAAAAAAGCTTTAGATGCACTTACTCTAAATCTACCTTTTGTGGTTCTTTGGACATATGAAACACCCTCTTGAAATTCTCCATTATAGTCTTTGTTTAAAGGTATACCTTGTTCAATAGCTCCTTTTATAAATGCTTCACAAAGTGGATCCCGGTATTCCAAATCAGTTATTGGCAACTCGCCTTTTGATCCTCTGTAAGTTTCATCATGCTCACCTAATCTTTTTTCATATTTTTTGAAATAAGGGAGTAAATCAGAGTAACTCCAACCTTTATTTCCCTTTTGAGCCCAGACATCAAAATCCATATTTTGACCTCTATTGAAAACCATTCCATTTATTGAGCTTGATCCACCTAATGTCTTGCCTCTTGGAATATCAATAACTCTTCCTGCCGTTCCCCAACTTGGTTCAGATTTAAACAACCAATTTACATTTGGATTAGTTAGAGTTTTCATAAAACCAGCTGGTATATGAATAAATGGATTCCAATCAGGAGGGCCTGCTTCAAGTAAACAAACTTTGTATTTCCCGTCTGCACTCAATCTGTTTGCTAAAACACATCCAGATGAGCCTGCACCAACAATAATATAGTCAAAACTATTAATCATTAATATATCCAGTTTAATCGTGATTAAATAATGTTAATTTAAACATACTAATTTATCATTTTATTTATACAAATAGAAAAGGTAAATTGTTAATTCAAAATAAATCTTTAATGTATTACCAGGATTGCAACCACGTCACTAATTGATCTCTTAAACCTGTTGAAACTAATATTGCTTGAATATCATCGAAGAAAAAAAATATTAAAGCTGATAAAATTATTCCAAATATTAAAGTCATAATTGTTCCTAAAACACTATATTATATCAAAATTTAAAAAACTTGAATAATTTTAAAAAAAAAATAATATTAAAATATAACTGTTGGAGAAAAATTATGGCTAATGATAATTATACTTTTAGTGAAACATTAAAATCTGAGCTATATTTAGCCTTGTTGATGTTCATTCCTCTCACTTTTACAATAACTGGATTATTTTAAATACCAAATATTACTTCTTCATCAAAAAGCTTTGCTATACTTTTTTCGCTGTATCCTAACTGTAAAATAATTTCTTTTGTATGCTGTCCCAAAGATGGTGCTATTGATAATTTACTTCCACTAACTAACTTTGGCATACCTGGTATATTTGGAACAGGCCACGATTGATCAGTAGTAGGTTGATCCAGCCATGAAATTAATTCTAGTGCTTTAGTTTGTTCACTATCTACAAATTCTCTATAGTTTTGTACTTTCTCGTTTTGAACTTCAAATTTGTTTAATAAATTTTTCCAATATTCCGTTGTTTCTTTAATGAAAAGTTTTTGTACTTCCTTAGTCAGAATAGCTTCATGTTTTCTTCTTAAAGAGTTAGTTAAAAAGCGATTGTCAGTAAGAAAATTTACCCATCCAACAGCATTACAAAATTTGGTAAACTCATGGTTCTTCACAACGATAATCTGTATCCATCCATCTTTAGTTTGAAAAGTTCCCGATGGTGAAGAAGCATGAGTGTAAGGCCCTTCCATGTATCCACTCATAAGTCTTATCGACTGCATAGCTGCTGCAGCCTCCATTAAACTAACTTCAATTTTCTTTCCTATATCTTCTTTAATTCTAGCAAATAAAGCTGAACATACTAATTGGGTTGCGTACAAGGCGGTAGTCATATCAAAGATTATAACGGGTGTTCTATGTGGGATATCGTCAGGACCTTTGTTTTCTGACATGAACCCTGTAAAAGCCTGCAAAACAGGATCCATAGCTGGTTTTGCGCTCATAGGACCTTTTTGACCAAAGCCTGAAATAGATAGATAAATTAATTTAGAATTAATATTTTTTAACCTTTCATATCCATACCCCAATCTTTCTATCACCCCTGGCCTAAAACCTTCAATAAACACGTCACATTCATTGATGATTTTGTCTAATATAGGCTGACTTTTTTTATTCTTTAAATCGAATACTATACTTTTTTTACCAAGGTTTGCAGTTACTGAAAAAGCAGAATGTTGTCCATATTCTTGACCAAGATTTCTAGCCCAATCTCCGTCTTTTGGCTCAATTTTAATAACCTCAGCTCCATATTGAGCTAAAAGCATTCCACAATAGGGCCCAGCAACTCCTTGAGAAAAATCTATAACTTTTAATCCTTCATAGGGTTTTTCATATGACATGCAAAACTTTCAAAATATTTGTAAACATTATTACTTATGTTTTATTTTACACAAGAATATTTTTTTATTTGATTTGAATTAGTTGAATTTAATTTAATTACAATTTATAGAATTATTATCCCTAAAAAAATTCAAATAAAAAGAGAATAATTTGAAACAAAACGTTAGTATATACTGGATAAGACAAGATCTTAGGTTAAGTGATAATCCAGCTCTGAGCGCAGCTACTAAAAGTGGATCAATAATTCCTATTTTCATTTTAGACAGTGTAAATTCTGAAGAATATTTAGTTGGAAATGCTGGTAAAGTTTGGCTGCATTATTCATTAGATGTACTAAACAAACAATTTGGTAATAAACTAATATTTTCTAAGGGAGACCCTGAAGAAATTTTGACTGATATTTGCAAATCTGAACTAATAAATAAAATATTTTGGAATAGAGTTTATGAACCTTGGAGTATTTCAAGAGATAAGATAATTAGAGAAAATATGAAAAGAAAAGGTATTGAAGTAAATACTTTTAATGGATCACTTTTATGGGAACCTTGGGATATTTTAAAAAATGACGGAACGCCCTATAAAGTTTTTACTCCCTATTATAGAAGAGGCTGTCTAAACGCAGCTGAACCAAGAAGACCATTAGAAAAGCCAAAAAATATAAATTTTCACGAAGTGAAAAACTTTAAAAGCTTGTCTATTAATCAATTAAATTTATTGCCAGCACATTCTTGGAAAGAAAAAATAATAAGCTCATGGAATGTTGGAGAAAATGCTGCCAAAAATAGATTAAATGAATTTGTTAAAACTGAAATCGAAGGTTACAAAGAAGGTCGAAATTTTCCATCTAAAAAAAATGTATCTAGGCTTTCACCACATTTGCATTGGGGTGAAATTTCACCAAATACAGTATGGTTTAAAGTTTGGGATTTATATAAATTCGGAATTAATAATCAACAAGACACTGACACGTTTTTGTCAGAAATGGGATGGAGAGAATTTTCTAATTACTTATTGTTCTATTTTCCTGATCTACCAAAGAAAAACTTACAAAAGAAATTTGATAATTTTGCTTGGGATGATAATCCTTTATTTCTAAAAGCATGGCAGAATGGTCAAACTGGATACCCAATAGTAGACGCAGGAATGAGAGAATTATGGTCAACAGGCTATATGCATAACAGACTAAGAATGATAGTTGGATCATTTCTAGTAAAAAACCTATTACTTCATTGGCATGAAGGCGAACGTTGGTTTTGGGACTGCCTTGTAGATGCAAACTTAGCCAGTAACAGTTCGGGTTGGCAGTGGATTGCAGGTTGCGGAGCAGATGCAGCTCCATATTTTAGAATTTTCAACCCTATTACCCAAGGTCTAAAATTTGATCCAGATGGTCATTATGTTAGAAAATTTGTCCCAGAAATTTCTTTGCTTCCTAATAAATATTTATTCAATCCCTGGGAAGCGCCCGATGACATTCTAGAAAAAGCTAATCTAAAATTAGGAGAAAATTATCCAAAACCAATTGTAGATATAAAGGAATCTAGGCAAAAGGCACTTTCTGCGTTTGCTAAATTGAAATCATCTTAATATGTATAAAAGGTTATATAGATATTTATTTTATATAATCTTGTTTGTATTGACTTATTTTTTTTATATATTTCCTTTTGAAACTCTCAGTCAATATTTATCAAATGAAACAGCATCAATAAAATATTTAATAATTAACACAACTATATTTTTTATACTTGTTGTCTATTACCTAAGATCACATAGTACGTTTAGACCACTTAAGATATTCGTATATGAAGGTTTAGGGATAGGTTTTATAAGTTTTTTAATCGTTTCAATTAGTATTTTAGTTAATTCACTTATCACTATTAGTGAAAAAACAATAGGCATAATATCATTATTAATAATAATAATAATATCAATTTATGGAATGTTTAATGCTAGAAAAGTAATATTAAAAAAGATTACTGTAAGATCATCTAAAATTAATAGAAACTATAACATAATTTTTATTAGCGATGTACATTTAGGTACAAATACATCTAAACATCTTTCAAAAATCTTAAATATAATACAAACTTTAGAATATGATTTTTTATTGATTGGAGGAGATCTAATAGATTCCAGTTCCTTTAAATTAAATGATCTGAGTTTATTAAATAACATTAAAAAGGATATATATTTTGTTAATGGAAACCATGAATATTATCTAAAAGATTTTAAAAATAAAATTGAGCAATTAAAAAAATTTAAAATTAAAGTTCTTAAAAATTCAAGTATACAAATTAACGAAATAAACATAATCGGAATTGATGATTTACAAAGTAAATTGTCTAAAATAAGGTTTGTTGAAAATTTGAATAAAAAAAACTTATTTAACTTAGTCCTGTCACATAAACCTGATATTTGGGACAATATAAAAAGTAAAAATGATCTTATGTTGTCAGGACATACTCATAATGGACAAATTTTTCCATTTAACTTTTTAGTTAAATTAAAATTTAAATTTATTTATGGAATATATGAATACAAAAAATCAAAGCTTTATGTGTCGTCTGGCGCTGGTTGCTGGGGACCTAAGTTGCGTATTGGATCGTCAAACGAGATTGTTAATATCCATTTGACAAAGATATCTTAAATTTTCATTTAAGAAGCAGGCTGTTGTCAATTTTGTAAAATTTAGATGCAGATTTCTTTAATGAATTTGCTGTTAATTCTTCTACGCCATAAACCTCCGCAAAAACTTTATTTTTAGAAATTACCTTTTTTATCAATAGATCAAAATCTCCATCACCTGAAGCTAAAACTATAATGTCTGATGTAGGTGCATAATCCATGATGTCAATTGTTATACCTACGTCCCAGTCTCCTTTTGATGAGCCGTCGTTTCTACTAATAAAAGGTTTTAATTTCACTTCAAAACCAATTCCCCTTAATATATTTTGGAATTGTATTTGTTTAGTATCATTTCTGTCAGTAGTGTAAGCAAATGCAGCAACCACCTCCCTGTCGTTAGTAGTTTTTTTCCAAAATTTATTATAATCAAAATTAGATTTAAATATTTGCTTTGTAGTATAATATATATTTTGTACATCAATAAATATTGAAACTCTTTTCATAACAATCCAATTTAATCAAAATTGATAAAATTTAACATTCTTTAAATCAAACCTTCGATTTCAACTGGTAAATCATTTCTTTCAATTTCTTCAATTATTTTGTTTAAGTGATCTGAATTTTGGGTTTCAACAGTAATATTTAATTTGGCCAAACTAGCTGACAAATCCATTGCAAATCTACTATGCTCAACTTGAAGCACGTTAGCTCCATTAGTTGCACAAATTTTTGATATAATTTGTAATTGTCCAGGCTTGTCAGGCATCGTAATACCCAGTGTTGTAACCTGTCCTGATCTAACTAAGTCTCTCATTAAAATTGAGGACAAAACTTTTGAGTCAATATTTCCCCCACATATTATAACGCCAACTTTTTTACCTTTAAATGTGCTATTATTTTGTAATAACGCGGCCAGACCTGTTGCACCTGCCCCTTCTGCAACAACTTTTTCGTGTTCCGCTAACATTGCTATTGCTCTTTCAATCGATTTGTCTGATACAGTAATTACATCATCTACAAAATCCTGAATTATAGAAAAAGGAATATCGCCTATTTTTGAAACAGCTATACCTTCAGCTAAAGTAGATCCTTTACACTTGATTTTTTTATTAAACATCTTGTTTGTTAAAGATGGATACAAGTCAGATTCAACACCAATAACCTTTATGTTTTTATTCATTTCTTTTGCTGCCAATGCACAACCAGCTATTAATCCACCACCACCAACCGGTATCAGTAGAACATCAATTTCATTATAGTCAGATAACATTTCATATGAAACAGTGCCTTGGCCAGAAATTACATTTAAATCATTGTAAGGATGAACTTCAATGAATCCTTTATCCTTTATAAGATCTTGTACATGTTGATAGGACTCATCTAAATCAGATCCTTTAATAATAACATTTCCACCAAAATTTTTAGTTCTTCTAATTTTAGTAAATGGTGTTCCTTCAGGCATTACAATATTTGAATTAATATTCATCTTATTTGATATAAAAGCTAATCCTTGCGCATGATTTCCAGCAGACATAGCAACTACGCCAGAGCTTCTTTCATGATCTGAAAGAGACAAAAGCTTGGAGTAAGAACCTCGTACTTTAAATGCGCCTGTATATTGTCTATTTTCAAACTTGAAGAAAACATTAATACCTAATTTTTCTGAAATAGAGCTTGAGTAGCTGGTTTCAGTCCACTTTACATTTTTGGAAATTTTTTTATGTACATCAATAATGTCATCTAGTGTTAATTTCATTGTTAACTCTATTTATTTAAGTTTATAATGGGTTATTGCCAAAATAAAGCTTTGTCAAATATAATAATGATTATAGATAAGATTATTAATTTTTGAGAAAAAATGACTTTTTTTGAAATAAGTAAAATCATGAAAGGTAGCCCACCTCCAATTGAATACCAAGTTACTCTAGATAATTGGCGAAAATATCCTTTCAATTCTTGGTCATTTGTAAATGTAAGAAATTTAATACCAACATCACCAATTTATAATAATCCTTATAAAGAGGTTATATTACACAAACAGTTAATAGACATAGATGATCTAATCATTGATCATAAAAATACTTCTTACAAACTTAAAGAAATTTTAAAAATATGTGACACAGATGCTTTTTTAGTTATGCATAAGGGTAAAATTAAATTTGAGTTTTATGATAAATTCACAAGGTTTAACACTCCTCATATCATTTTTTCAGTATCAAAGTCTTTAACTTCTTTGTTAACTGGAATACTAGTAGAGAAAAAAATAATTAATGTTAACAACTACATTTCACATATTTTACCAGAAACCAAGGGAACTGCTTATGAAGACGCAACTGTTAGAAATGTTCTTGATATGAGCATTGCTTCTGGATTTATAGAAGACTACTCAGGACAAGCAGAAATATTTAAGAAGTATAGATCATCCACTGGCTGGGATTTACCTGAAACAAACTCAACGCAAACAGTTAAAGGATTGCATGATTTTCTTTGCTCAATGCCCAAGTCTAATCAGAAGCATGGTCAAAAATATCATTATTGTTCACCTCATAGTGATTTATTAGGATGGATTATTGAACGAGCTTCAGGTGAAAATTATTCTAAAATAATGGCTGACTTATTGTTCAAGAATGCAGGCATCAATCATGAAGCTAATGTAACTGTTGATAAATGGGGAGCTTCTAGAGCCGCAGGAGGAATTAGTGTTTCACCATATGATTTACTTTTACTTTCTGAGTTAGTTCGTAATCATGGATCTAATAAAAATGGTCAAGTAATACCCGCCGCATGGATAGAAGATTTTGTTAATAATAAAAATAATAATAGCTATCTAAATCAAGATAATTTGGAAAGATTTCCAAATGGAAATTATCGGTCAAAATGGTACCAGACTGGGTTCAAAGATAATGAATATTGCGCTATTGGGATCCATGGTCAAAATATATGGATAAACCCTCAAAAGGAAATTACAATAGTAAGAATGTCATCTGCATCAGATCCTATAAATATTAAAACTGAAGAACTAATGTTTTCAGTTTTTGATGAAATTAGTAAAATTTTTATTTAACAGGAGATTACTTAACAATGAATTTGTCTTTAATATATTTTGACTTTCCTTTTTGGAGAGCAGAAGTTAGCAGAATAGCGCTTAATATTGGCAAGATAAAATTTAATGATATTCGAGTTGACCGTGAAGAATTTATGAGAGCAAGAAGTTCGGGTAAATTAGACGATGGAACAATTATTCCATTTAATCAGCTTCCATGTTTAAAAGTTAACGATGAAATTTTTGCTCAAACAGCTGGTATCGCAAGATTTTGTGGAAAATTATCTGGTCTATATCCGAAAGACAACGATTTTGCAGCTGCTAAAATTGATCAATTCTTGGACTTTATTACTGATATTACAGTGTTAATTTTTAATGCAGGAAGAGATCTAGAACCTGATAAAAAAATTGTAAAAAGAAAAGAATTTTTTGAAACAGAGTTCACCAGAAAGTTCGAAATGTTAGAAAAAAATATCCCTGAAAACAGCGATTTGATAATTACTGATTACTTTAGTATTGCAGATATTGCCTTATGGAGTTTTGTGGGGTGGACAACTTCAGGTGCAGTAGACGGCTTTCCAAATGATTTCTTAAAAAAATATCCAAACATTAAAAGAGTGTGTAATTTTGTTGATGAACACCCAGAAGTGAAAAAATGGGGAAACGACAAACAATTTAAAGCTTGAATATTATTAAAAAGTAATTGGAAATCTTTTATATAACTTATTTATCTCTAAAAGGATCTCTTCAGAAAGTACTACCTCTAGTCCTTTTAATATATTAGTTAACTGTAAATTATCAGTAGCTCCAAAAATTACAGAGCCCATAAAAGGTCTTTGATTACAAAAAGCAAGGGCCATATGGACTGGATCTAAATTATATTTTTTTGCAAGTAATACATACTCTTTTACAGCTAAAGTGGAATTATCGTTAATTCTACCAAATAAACTTGGTACTCTCGAAAGTCTAGAGTTGTCTGGCACTTTATCTTCCATATACTTACCTGTAAGAAACCCTCCTGCTAAAGGAGAATAAGCTAACAAACTAATATTTTCATGATAAGACATCTCAGCCATATCAAGGTCATATAATCTACAAAGTAAACTATATTCATTTTGAGTAGAGACCAGAGTAAGATTAGGAAATTCTTTTAAATAATGAATAAATTGAGTAGTGCCCCAACAAGTTTCATTAGACAAGCCAATATACCTAATTTTTCCTTCTTTTTGTATATCAGACAAAGCTCTTAAAACCTGTAAAATATTTTCTTTGGCAGACACTGTGTCTTGGGTTGTTGGGTTATAATTCCAATTTTGTCTAAAGTGATATGAACCTCTGTTTGGCCAATGTAATTGGTAAAGATCTAAATAATCAGTTTTCAATTTTTTTAGACTACCTTCAATCGCTATCTTTACTGATTTTTCGTTGATACCCTCACCATTCCTGACGGCTTTGTAACCTTTCCCAGATATTTTACTGGCTAGAATAATATCAGATCTTTTAGATTTATTTTTTTCTATCCAATTGCCAATTATAGTTTCTGTATTTCCAGTAGTTTCTGCACGAAGTGGGCAAGTTGGATACATTTCAGCTGTATCAAAAAAATTAATCCCATATTCCAATGACTGATCAATTTGACTGTGTCCACCATCTTCTGAAGTTGTTTCTCCAAAAGTCATTGTTCCTAGACAATATGATGAAACTTTTAAATCTGACTTACCTAATTTTTTAAAATGCATGTTTTATCCTGATTTCAATTGAATTAAACATATATATGATTTTTATAAAAAATAAAATTTAACATTTATTAATTTTGAGTTTATGGATATTTAATGATTATGAGCTCTCAAAACTTGAAGCGGCTTAGAAAGAACTAGCTTAATCATTTTAAAAAAGCTAAAAACTGTTACCACAGTTGGAACAATAAAAGACAAAATAATTAAGGTTAAGTAATTTACGTAAAAATCAACATTAAAAACATAGTATAGTAAAATAAAACTTACCAAGCATCCGATTAACAAAGAAATAAGTGATGCCATTAGACCAATTATTAAATATTCATATAGCCATAGTAATGATATTTTTTTTGGACTTGCTCCTAATATTTTAAATATTGCTATCTCATATAACTTATCTTTTTTACTTACATCTAATATACCTGTTAAAACTATAACTCCTGACAAAAGTGTTATTAAAGCAATAGAGTTAATTATAATTATTAGTAAATTTAATATTGACTTAATTGCTTTGTAACTTTCTTCTATTGAAATAGAAGATATATTTGAAAATTTAGTGACTACTTTTTCTACAAAGTTATTATTTATTTCTTTATTTTCACTTGTAGTTGAGGCAATCCAAGTGTGCGGGGCATTGGTTAAACTACTTTCACTTAATACAAAAATAAAATTAATATTCATATTCTCCCAAATAATTTCTCTTGTATTGAAAATCGTGGCTTCAAAATTTCTACCTAAAATATTAAAGCGTATATTATCACCAATTTTCACATTCATTCCTTTGGCAATTTTATCACCCATTGATACTAATAAAGGACCATTATAGTCTTTTTTCCACCATTCTCCTGATATTAGCTTAGAGTTTTTAGGTCTTTCGTTAGTCCAAGAAAATGCTCTATCTCTTTTAAGCACCCATTCGACATCTTTATTTACTTTTAAATTTTCAACCTTAATGTTATTTATTTCAGTAATACGACCTCGTAACATTGGTTGAGAGTTAAGAAATAAAATGTCTTTTGATGAAGAAGCTAACTTATTAATTGTATCAATTTGGTTTGGTTGAATATCAATTAAAAAATGGTTAGGAGCTTCTTGATTAATAGTTTTTGAGATTTTGTTATCTAAACTTTCTTCAATTATATTAAGACTAATTAAAAGTGATAAACCTATACTGAATGAAACAACTATAGTCTTAGAAAAAGAATTCTTACTAATAATTGATTTTCTTACAAGTTCAGATAGAGATCCAATCTTAAAATTTATCTTTTTTAAAATATAAAAATATATATTAGTTAATGCGCTTAATATTATAAAAGAAATAAAAATTGATGTAAAAATATAAGCTGATAATTTAATGTCATTGGTTATAATCACTGTTAAGTAAGACAACAAACAAATTAAAAAAAATATGAATATTTTTATTTTTTTGGAGCTTTGATTATGAATGTTATGAGCTGCGTGTCTTATAAGTTGTATTGGTTTAATTTTATAGGTACTTGCGATTGGTATTATTGTAAACAATAGACAAACTATTAAACCGAAAGAAAAACTAATAATAATTGGTTTTAAAAAAATTGTTGCTTTAAAAGTATCAAATAATTCTGAACTAATTATTGGTGACAATAAAAAAGGAATGGATATTCCTGCAAGTAAAGCAGGTATTATGCTAAGTAAAAAAATAACCATGACTTGAAAAAGGTAAATTAAAAAAACTTGTATATTTTTAGCTCCTAATGATTTCAAAATCGCAATATTCTTAATTTTTTTGATTATATAACCTTTTACACCATTAGAAATACCAATTCCTGATATTAAAAGAGTAATTAATCCAACCATAGAGATAAAAAGAGAAGTCCTTTCTATAAAGTTATTAAAATTATTAGTACTGCTATTAATACCCCTAACAGTGATATTAGTACCTTCAACTAACTTATTTAAGTATGATAAATTGATATTGTTTTTGTTTGGAATAAATTTTATTTTATATTTTACTAATGAACCTGGGACAATTAAATTTGTTTTTTGTAATGTTTTAATTGACAAAAGAACTCTAGAACCAAAAGTTGCAAATGAAAACATTCTATCTGGTTCTTTTTTTATAATTCCTTTAATTACTATTCTTGAGTCACCTAAATCAAGTGTATCACCTAAATTAAGGCTAAGCTGATTTTTTACATTTTTATCAATCAATACACCATTGACGTTAGTGTTATTTATAGACTGCTTTAATGTTTGATTAGGTGTAATTGAAACACTGCCTATTAAAGGCCAGTTTTCATCAACTGCTTTCAATTCAACTAATCGACGTTTATTAATTAAGTTTTTGTTTGAAGACAACATAGTCCTCAACTCAATTACTTCGGAGACTTTTCCATTGACCTCAAGCCATTTTTTAATTTTTTGAGGAAATTTCTGATATGTAGTGGAAAGTTCAAAACTTCCTCCAAGAAGCTGAGATCTTTGATTATTAATTTCAAATTTTAGGTTTTCAGATAAACTTCCTACAGCACTAATTATGAAAATTCCCAAAAATATCGATGTTATAACAATCTTAAATTCATTGAAAGATCCTCGTAATTCTTTAATTGATAATTTCCAAAATTTAAAATTATTCATCTTTAACAATTAAACCATTATCTAATTTAATTATTTTATTACATTGCTTAGCAATTGTCTCATCATGAGTAACTAATATTAGCGTTGAAGCAAAATCACTCCGAAGTTTGAAAATTAATTTCATGACTTCTTCACTGTTTCTTTTATCTAAATTGCCTGTGGGTTCATCTGCAATTATAATTTCTGGAGAAGATATTAAAGATCTAGCAATTGCAACTCTTTGTTGCTCACCTCCAGATAGTTGGTGGGGATAATGATTGAGTCTTTTTTTAAGCCCAACTGACTTTAACAACTCAGTTCCTTTTTTGTCATCAATTAATATTCCAGAAATTTGATTGGGCAAGTTAACATTCTCTAAAGCAGTCATTGATGGTAATAAGTTAAAAGATTGAAAAATAATACCTACATTTTTTGATCTATAATTAGCTAATTCATCTTCTTCCAAGTCATGAATTGCTTCACCTTTAAAAAAAATTTTCCCTTTAGAGATTAACTCTAAGCCAGCTATTGTCATTGCTAATGTTGATTTTCCTGCTCCACTTTCACCAATTACACTAATGCTATTGTCTTTAAGAATTTTTAAGTTTATGCCTTTTAAAATATTAATTGTTTCTACATTACTTTTTAGGCTAACATGAACATTTTCCAGCTCAATTATATGATTTTTACTATTATTATTCATTTATAATTACATCAATTTATTATGTTGTTTTCTAATTATCTTTCTTGTAGACAAATGGAAAGTGTGGTTTCTAGTTAATAATGGATTATATAAAAAAACTTACATTTACAATTTTTTTCTTTATATCATTTGTTGTAAATATAGCACATTCTAAAACAACAAAAATTATTGTTTTTGGCGACAGTCTAATTGCAGGATATGGATTATTAAAAGAAGATGGTTTCGTTAATCAATTACAAAATAAAATCAATCATTATAAAATTAATTTAAAGCTAACAAATTCTGGAGTTTCTGGTGAAACTTCCACCGGTTTATTGAATAGGTTTAAATGGGTATTAGAAGAAGAGTATGACGCAGTAATAATTTCAATTGGTGCCAATGATGCATTAAGAGGAATTAATCCCATAATAACTTATAGAAATATTGACAATATATTAAAACATTTAAAAAAAATTAAAATTCCTACAATGCTTATCGGTATGAAAGCACCGTCTAACCTTGGAAGGGAATATGTAAATGAATTTAATGCCATTTACCCAAGCTTGTCTAAAAAATACGATGTATTTTTTTATCCATTCTTTTTGAAAGAAGTAGCTTTAGAGCCTTCTTATAATCAAAAAGATATGATACACCCGAATAAAAAAGGGGTTGTGAAAATTGTTGAAAATATTTTTCCATACTTTATACGTTTTTATAAAAGTCTAATAAACTAATTATCTTCTAAAAATTAATAATCTTAAAACTCTCCAAAGGCCTCTGAATGCTAGAGCCCTAATCATAGGGTTACTCAACAATCTTTTGAAAAAAGTTATAATTTTTGTAGAATGATTTTTCAAAAAAAAGATAAGTACAACCATTATTACAATAATAAATAAGAATTTTATCATTTTGTATTAATACTAATAGAGCCCAAATCACCAAAATCAGCTGTAATTTTATCTCCAGATTTTATTGGTAGTGGCATTGAACACGTTCCTGTAGAAACAATCATACCTTTATGAATGGTAATATCATTTTGTGATAATTCATTTACCAACCAAGTTAAGGCAATTCTTGGGTCTCCCAAAACATTCGCTCCAATGCCGTCATGCTGAAGATTTGCAGAATTATATATCTTGACTTTGTGTTTTGATAAATCAAGTGATTGCCAAGGATAGTCTATTCCTTGTGAGATTGCAAACTGGTGTGCACATGCATTATCTAAAATTAAGTTAAACTCTCCAACAGTTGCAAAATTTTTAAAGCGAGAATCAGGTAGCTCTATTGAAAGATGCAATGATTCAACTAACTTCATGACATCTTGAAGATTATATAATGTTTTTGTAGGTTTTAAAGTTTCCCCTATTTTAAAAGCAAATTCAGGCTCTGCAACAGCCATTTTATTATGACCAAAAATTAGAGTATCTTCTGGTTTATAAAGTTTGTTATGTAAAATTCTACCTGCTAAAGGTCCTCGAACACCAATATGTTTTTGTCCTTCTTTACTAGTTGCAGCGATCTTCCAACCTACAATGATGTCATTACTAAATTTTTCTAAATTTTCCTGAATTTTATAAGCTTCTTTTCGTGAACATGGTATTAATTTTTTCGGCAAAGAAATAATTTTTTGGCCATTTTCCCAACTGTTCCAAATTAATTCAGCTACATGCATAATTTAAATCCTTAAAGAGTGTTATTTAATTTCTTAGACTTTTCCCAAGTAGTTATATCTTGTGCAATAGGAGGTAAAGGAATTTGACCAAACATTTCTGCAATTATACCTCTATGATAACCACCATGCATTACGAGGTGTGTTATAATCATAGATCTAGACATAGAAACTTTGTTACCACCAATTAAATCACAATCAACTAACTCAAGTAAATCATCATCAGATAAATTAGCAGTATACTTTTTAATTGATGTTTCTTCTTTTTTTTTGGCTTCCCAGAGCTCTTGCATATCTTCAAATAATATAGTCTGAAGGTGATTAAAAGCATGTTTTTCTTGTTTCATATTAGCAAGCCAAACCTTATCTATAACCAATAAGTGATTTAAAGAATTTCTTATACTATTCATGAAAGATTTACGTTGTTTATTAATTTCATCAGGAGATAATTGAACTATAACTTTAAAAAATTCATCGTTAGCCCAACTATTATAATTAAGAAGATTTATAAGATAGTTTAGGTTGTTCATGAGAATTCACCCCAACGATATTTATGATCTATTTCTTATTATTTAGATTATTAAATAAAAATTTAAATAATGTTTTCTTTTTATTATCTTGAATTTTCCATCTTTTTTTTAGAACTCTATAAAGGAATATACAACCAAGACCTAAAATCAAATAAATGTAAGCTGTTGAATTTTCCATTGACCATTCTAAAAGTTTTCAAATGATATTAACTTGATATTTTATATTACAGAAGTCAAGCAAGCTGAGTAAATTTAATAATGTGGTGGAACGTCATCAGAAATATTTAATTTATCTGTGTTATTATTTTGCATATTTTCTATATCTAATTTTAATGTTTTAATTTGCAACATAAGTTCTTGTATCTCTTTTTGTTGATTATAGATTTCGTCACTCATACTTATTATCTCATTTTGAAAAAGAGTAATTTTTTCTTCAAGAATTTGAATTTTTTTGTTCATATTGCTACTTATAATTTTAATTTATGATATAAATATCTTATGAAGATTATTGTTGGAATATTTTTATTTTTTTGCGTTTTAAACATAGCTATGTATTCATTATCTTTTTTTGGTTAATTTCACTATTCCAATCTGGTCCTAACATACATAAACTTAAACCAATGCCAGTAATAGCAAGTCCAAATGATACCGCATAAAAAATATGACTTAAAGACCAAGAAAATATAATAGTAAGATAACAAACAACAGATACAGTCAAAAATCTTATTATACCTACTATCACTGGAAAAAATATCTTACCAGTTCCCTGACTAGCAAAATATAATGTTTGTCCTGCTGCAAAAAAGCAGTAAAATGGACCAACTATTATTAAATAAAGAATAGCATATTTTTCAGATAAAATATTTGTTTCAAAATTGTCTAACCAAAGTTCTGGAAACACAGCTACTGGTATACTAATGACGCCGATAATAATAAAAGATATTATTGCACCAACCCAAGCAATTTTTTTTGCCCTGCTCATTTGATTTGCACCGGCATTAATACCAACTGCAGCTGTAAGAACAGATCCGATACCAAATACTAATGGAGTAATTATAATTTCCAACCTACTTCCAAGACCGTAACCAGCAAGAGCTTCAATGCCATAATGACTTACTGAAGCTGTTACGACGGCAACTGTTCCTGCAATTGTAATACTATTGATTAGACCTCCAGCCCCTACTTTCATTATATCTAAAAAGGATTTTTTGTTTAGGGGGTAAGTTCTGAGCTTTATGGTTTTTTGTTTATATTTAATATAAAAATATAAATATATCATCATAAGGAAATGTGAAATAACCATGGCAATTGCTGGCCCAATTATACCAAAACTTTTAAACCCAAACCAACCTACTGTAAAAACCCCGCCTAAAAAGATCTGAAATAAGCAACCTAAAATTTGTACCTTTGCAGGAACAACAAATTCTCCCATAGCTCTTAAAATTGCTGAAAAAATATAGAGTAACCACGTGAAGACAGCTCCTCCAAAAGCAATCTGTGAAAAAACAACAGCTCCGTCCAAAACATCATTGCTACCACCCATTGATAAATAAATGTGATTTGGTAAAAATCCAAATATTATTGTATAAATCAATGACATAAAAATGCATATTAGAACAGCATGCCAAATAGCTGAATTAGCATCTTCTATTAATCCTGCTCCTAAAAATCTTGAAATAGATGACGTACTTGCCCCACCAATCGCACCAGCAGACATCATTTGCATCAGTGTTAAAAATGGAAAAACTAAAGCTAAACTTGCGAGTGGGACATTTCCTAATTGTGAGACAAAATAGGCATCTGTTATTATTATTAACACCATTGAAATTCCAGTGATTGAATTTGGCAATGAAAGTTTACAAATCATTTTTAAAACAGGACCGTTCAAAATCATATCAAGATTATTTTTCATTGGCTAAACTTTTCGAAATGTTATCACTAAAACAAAATCTAAATGGGCATAGGCGGACATCTTCCTTCAGCTTTAAGTACTTGAAAGGCCCTCAACGTATTTTCAATCCCTTTTTCAACGGAAATGGAAGGATATTCACCAATATGATTTCTCAGAGGCAGATCATCTAAATCTGGAGGAAAAGGTAGCGATTGACCAATACAGCTTACAGATGCATTTTCTTTTAACTTCTTAATTATAGATAACCCATTTTCTATTGTTTCACATGGACCATTAAGATTAAAAACGTGTGAGCCAACCATGTCTTTGCATACAGATGTAATAAATGCTAAAGCTGACTCACCCGCATATAACCAGCTATATTTTCCAGTGTATGGTATTACATAGCTTTCGCCTAGAGCTGCAGCTTGAATAGCTAAAGTGTTTTTTGAACTCATTCCTTGATCTCTAGCTAAACCATATACAATATTAGGTCTAATGCCGATAGATGGAACCTCCCAGTCAGCCCAATAAACAAATGCGGTATGCTCATTAGCTAGTTTATATGCACCATATAACGTTTCTTTCCAAGGACCTTTAGGAGGCATTCCTAAGGCAGCAACCGACGAAGCATAAACAGTCCTCTTAATATTTGCTTCTTTAGCAATTTCAAGAATATTAATTGTGCCCTCTACATTGACACGAGCACCTAATGCTGGATCTGCCGCACAAAATGGTACTTGCAGACCTGCTAGATGAATTATAGCACCTGGGTTAGAGCTTATAATAATTTTCTTTAGCATTTTAAGATCGGTAATGTCGCAAACTTGCCATTTGATTTTAGACGCTTCATTACCAAGAAGAAGTTTAAGTCGATCTTTATTATTTGACAAATCAAGGGCCACACAAGGAATGTTAGATTTATATAGAATTGTAAGAATCCATGCTCCAATGCAACCACCAGCACCTGTAACAATTACAGGCCTGTCAAAATTATTATTTTTAATCAACAAATCATCAGTTAAAAAATTTAGACACATTTTCTGCCCCCCCTGTAGAATTATCAATTAGAGCTTCACATATTACTCAACTCTAATAAACAAAATTTATTGTGTCTTATTTACAAATTTATTTATGTCAATTGCTAATTCTCTAGGTTTTTCCATAGCAGCAAAATGGCCGCCTGAAGCATGAGATGACCATAATACAATATTTTTATAAAATTGAGATGCTAAACTAATTGGTGGTGAAAATATCTCCTTTGGAAATTCACTATAACCCATTGGAACATTGATTGGTGAATTTTTATTAATAGGCCAGTCAACCGATCTGTGACGCATAAAATATGGCCAAAAAGAAGCACCTATACATCCAGAAAACCAGTATAAAGATATATTAGCTAACATAGTATTTATATTAATTTTATCAAATAAATCATTATTATTATCTGTCCAAGCATAAAATTTTTCAGCTATATATGAACATAAAGCCACAGGAGATGAATTTAGAGCATGTGCTAATGTAAAGGGTTTAGTACCCTGAATTTGTTGATAGCCTGTCTCAAATTTCATAAAGTGTTTTAGCTTTTCATAATATATTGCTTCTTCTGGATTATTAGCTTCTTTATCAAGACCTCTAGGTAGCGGTAACATATTCAAATGAACACCTGAAATATTTTTTGGAGCGTTAACAGCCATAATCGAAGCTATAAATGATCCTAAATCACCACCTTGTATGAAATATTTTTTGTAGCCAAGGGTATTCATCAATTCAATAAAATGACTAGAAATTTCTTGTAAGCTCAATGGTTTTTGCGATAGAGAAAATGAAAAACCCACATTTGGTAAAGAAGGAATTATTAAATCAAAAGGTTGATTACCTTCAAGACTATTTTTTTCAGGATTTGTTAGTAAAGGAATTATATCTAAAAACTCAAAAAATGAACCAGGCCATCCATGAATTAAAAGAAGAGGCAGAGCATTCTTTTCAGTTGATTTAACATGCAAAAAATGTGTTTTTACACTATCCTTGGTAAAAATAAATTGATTAAATTTATTTAGATTATCTTCCTCTTTTTTCCACGAAAATTGATTTTTCCAGTAGTCAATTATGTATGATATTTTTTTAAATGAAATACCTGCATCATTGTTATAATCTGGCCCCCAGTCTAAAAGTCTACCATTCATAATTTTAAAATTTAAGTCTTCTAAAGCTTTATTATCTATATTTGATTTAAATTTCTCCATATAACTTTAATCCTTTAAAAGATGTAAAATATTTTATTGTAAAACTTTGGTTATAAACTAATATAAAACAATGAATAAAATGTTTATTAAAGTCTTCTTTTTTTTTAATTTACTAATTTTTTCCAGTTTTTCTTCATTAGCTGACACCTTTGTTTATTCTGGTGGCTGTTTTTGGTGTACAGAAGCAGATACTGAAAAATTGAAGGGGGTTAATGAGGTAATAAGTGGCTTCACTGCAGGTACTACAAAAGATCCCAAATACATCCCTGGGCAATGGGGAGATCACCGTGAAGCTGCCTTGATTAAATATAACCCTAAAATAATTAGTTTCAAAGAATTAATAGTTCATGTGTTCAAAACAATTGATTATGAAGATAATAATGGACAGTTTTGTGACAGAGGAAGATCGTATAGTCCGGCTATTTATTATAAAACAAATGAAGAAAAATCAATTATCTTATCGTTAGCTCCAAAAACATCTATAGTGCCTATAGAAAAAGAGACTAAGTTTTATCCAGTTAGATTAGAACATCAAGATTATTATAAAAAGCAAAGTTACAAATATGAATACTATAGATTCATGTGTGGACGTGACAAACGCTTAGAACAGCTCAATAACTGAATTAATTATATTTTTGCTAAATTTCTATTGCCTCTTGGATCAACCCAACCAATTAGACCATCATCTCTTTTATAAACCATGTTTAATCCACTATGTTTTTTATTTCTAAACATTAAAGCTGAAATATTTCCCATTTTCATTTTTTCTAGAGCGTCTATGACAGTCAATTCTTCAATTTCAGTATCCAACTCTGCAAAAATAAGTGGTTCTTGATAATTTGTTTTTTTTTGTTTTGAAATTGATGTCGGAAGTTCATTAATTATGTGAAATTGAGCATTTAAGGAGTTTGCTTTATCATTATTTTTATAATTTTTAATTTTTCTTTTATATCTTCGTAATTGTTTTGATAATTTTTCTAAGGTTTCATTGAATGCTAGTTTAGCAGTTTGTCCAGAAGATTGAGCTGTAAACTCCATTTTTTTATTAATATGAAGTACAATTATTATATGAAATAATTTGTTATTTTTAGAAACACTGATTATTGATGAGATTGGATTAGGAAAATATTTTTGGATTGATTCTAATAGATTTAATTCTGCATATTTGGAAAAAGTTTCACCAACTTTAACTTGCTTTCCAAATATTTTAAAGTTCATATATAACTCCTAAATATCTTAATATTATAACAGAACTATAATAAGTTTTTGTCAATAATTTTATTTTTAATATTGAGTTGATATAAATTAATATTACTGAAGTTTTTGTAATTTATGAGGAGTAAAACATGTCAGCTTACCTTATTGTTAAATCTGATACTTGTCAGATAGATAGTAAAGATTTTAATTATTGGTATGAAAATGAACATTTATATGAGGCTAAGAAACAGTTTATGGCTAAAAATGCAAAAAGAGGTTGGGTACAAAATTCAAATTTTCATCTTGCTATATATGAATTTGGAAATATTAAAAAAGCAAAAAATGCAATGGATTCATATAATTACAATCACTTATAAAAAAAATTTAATAAAAAATGGGATTTTAAAGTTACCAGAACACGTGAATTGGTCAGTAATACTCAAATTAAATAAATCTTTAATTCTAAATTTCATTAGAGATTTGAATCAAATTATTATCAGGATCTCTTGTGTAAATAGATTTTATCGGACCATTTGCTCCCGTTTTAATTACTGGGCCCTTTTCAATTTGAATTTGTGGGTTTTTAAAAATCTTCATCTTTTTCTAATGATTTCATACTCACAAAACAAATATCCATAGATCTAGGTGTTGGTTTTGACGCATGCAGTTCAAAAAGTTTTAAATTTTCGTGTAATTTAATTTTTGGTTTACCAAACTTGAGTGATTTTCTTATGATATAATCAGAAGTTGATGTAAAATTGTTTAGTTCCATTCCTAATATATTAGTGTAAAAATCTATAGACAAATTTATGTAATTTACTGTTATTACAACGTGATCAATAAAAATGTGTCATTAGTTTCTTAAGATAAAATATTTTACATAATATTTTAAATTAATAAAATAACGTTTAGAAATAAATAGAAAGTATAATTTATGAAATCATTAAAAATTAATTTTATTTTAGCAATTTTTATTATTTTTTTAATTCCCTCTAAATTAATAGCAAATGATATATATTTACCATCAGCTGGCTTTGACTGCAGTGATGATAATTACAAATTTGAATTTCTTTTTGATAGATCAAAAGATATGGATAATCCAAAAGTATATAGACGAATTAATGGTAAGTTTATTGAAATAGGAAATCTTTTAGCTGAAAAACAAGGTGCTTATGTGATTTGGGAAGATAAAGATTTTTTTAAAACAACTGATTTTGCTTGGACTTTTGACAAGGTTACCTCGAAGCTGTCATCTATAGTACTAAGTGTTGGCCTTGGGATCGAAAAATTAGATAAGATACCTAAACCAATGACCTGTATGCAAAAAATATTTTATTACTAATTTTTGATAGTTTTTACATTTAATTTATACAAATTTTTAATACATTTGTTTTGACTTAAGTATTTTTAAGTAATAAATAATAAAATCATAATTATGGACGCGTAGCTCAGCTGGATAGAGCAACTGCCTTCTAAGCAGTAGGTCAGAGGTTCGAATCCTCTCGCGTTCACCATTTATATTTGAGGTGTTTTAATGCTTGGATTAGGTTTATTAAAAGGTACAGCAATAGGGTTAACTGGCGGTATCGTAATTGGTTTGGTGATCAAAGAAGCATGTAAACAAATGAAAAAATAAAAAAAATCATACAATTAACAATAATTCAACAGTTGACACGTCTGAAGTAAATAGTGTTGAAGAAATATAATACCAATAAAATACATTTTTAACTTAACTGTTTTTCCAGCTTGAATACCACTTTAAAAATAAATCATATTGTTTTTTTGCGTACATTTTTTGACTATCACTTAATTTGTCTGTTGGATTAAAATGTAAATCGTAACCTTTATCCCCGTTAAGAACCATTAAAAATTTATAATAAAGAACTAAGTCGGGACCTTCATCAAATGATGATAAAATAGCCAACGCATCTTCAAGTTCTCTAGCTTTTGATTTTGAAACAGGGTCACCTGATGCTGCTTTTTCGCATAAATTTATTAAATGCAACACTTCATTCGGAAAAGCATTACCAACGCCAGTTATTGCACCTACTGCACCACAATTGACATAACCATGAAAAACTGTTGTATCAACACCTATCATTAATGATATATTTTCATCTTGCGATGTAATATTTTCTGCTGCATAGGTTAGGTCTTTTGAGCCCCCAAATTCCTTGAATCCAACCAAATTGGGAAATTCTTTTCTCAAATCAAAAAATAGATCTGCTTTTGTTGAAAAACCATAATAATGGCTATTGTAGATTACTGCTGGTAGGTCAGGTGCTGCGCTTAATATCGAAGCAAAATGAGATCTTTGAGCTATTAATGACGGTCCCCTTGAGAGTACTCTTGGTATAACCATTAGACCAAGCGCTCCTACATCTTGGGCGTGCTGTGCATGAGCTGTTGCTTTTCTTGAATTAATAGCTCCTGTCCCTACAATTGTGGGAATGCCTGCATTTACTAATTTGGCAACACCTTGTTGCCTCTGCTCGTCTGAAAGGAGTGGCCAATCACCCATTGAGCCGCAGTAAATCACTGCTGACATTCCTGTTTCGATTAATTCTTTAGCTTTACTAAGAAGTAATTCAAAGTTTGGAGAATAATCATTATTACAAGGAGTCATAAGTGCTGGCATACACCCTTTGAATACATTATTTATTTTATCCTCCTAACGTAAAGAACTATTTTTTAAAGAAAATTATAATAATTAAATTTTATCCATTTATAGAATAACCTCCGTCTACGGGTATAGCTGTTCCAGTAATATAATTAGATCCCTCACTTGATAAAAACACAGCTATGCCACCTAAATCATCTGGCTCTCCCCATCGGCCTACTGGAGTTCTCTCTTCAACTCTACTTTGAAGTTCTGGAATATCTATCCTAGCCTGTCGAGTTAGTGATGTATCTATGTAACCTGGAAGTACTGCGTTTACTTGAACATTATCTTTTGCCCAAGCATTAGCAAGACTTTTTGTTAACTGAACAACTCCACCTTTACTAGCAGAATAGGCACTACCGAGCGGGGCACCAAACAAAGAATGCATTGAACCAATATTTATAATTTTTCCTCCCTTAGCATCTTTAAAATGCTTAAAAGAAGCTTTGGAACATGTGAACATACTTATTAAATTTGTATCTATTATTCTTTTCCACTCATCAAGTTCGTATTCCTCGGGTCTCTTTCTAATATTAGTCCCTGCATTATTTACTAATATATTTAATTTGCCAAAGTTACTAATAACATTCTCAATCAGTTTGTTGCATGAGTTCTCGTCAACAACATCAACATGAAAGGATTTACATTCTATATTTTGAGAATTTAAAATTTTAATTGATTGAGTATTTTTCTTTTCATTTCTACCAGCTATTATAATTGTAGCTCCAGCTTCTCCCATAGCTTTTGACATCGCTAAACCGATGCCTCCATTTCCACCAGTAACTAGAGCAACCTTTCCTGATAGATCAAAAAGTTTCATTTCAAATTCCTTCCTATTACCAATTTTCTTTAGATGTTCTTATATCTAATTCAAAGGTCCACGCGTTTTTATTTTGATTATATAAATACATGTAAGCATCAGTGACACTATCTATATCTATTAATTTTCCATCTTTTACTCTTTCATCAAAATCAGACACTCTTTGTTTTATCCTCTCACCTGCCAAACCTCCATCAACAATAATATGACCTACGTGAATTGAGTTTTCAGCATATTCTTTTGCAATTGCTTGGGCTAAATTACGAAGAGCACCTTTTGCTGAATTAAATGCTCCAAAGTTTGATTTACCCCTTAAAGACGCGCTAGCACCTGTAAACAAAAGTGTGCCAGGGGTGTTCTCTTTTAAAAATACTTTAATGACTTCTTTAGCAAATAAAAATCCACCATAGCATCCAGATTCCCAACTCTGCCTAAAATAACTTGGCTCCATGTCAATTATTTTGCCAGGTGTACTATTCCCAACATTGTAGACAGCAAAATCTAAACCAGAACCAATTTCTTTAATAATCTTTTTGATTTGATTTTCATCTGTTGTATCAACAACTATTGGTTTAGCGTGATTACCTTCTTCGATAATACTTTCTACGACTTTATTTAATGACTTAATTGTTCTACCCGCTACAAATACTTCAAAGTTGTTTTGAGCAATTTTTTTACAAAGTTGTCCACCAAGACCATTAAGAGGTCCAACACCTATAACTAAAGCTTTTTTCATTTTATATAATATGCCTTCTTTGTTAATTAATATATGAATTAACTCTTGCTAATAATGAATTTAATCTAATTTTAATATCTAATAATTGATTTTTTAGATTGTTGTTTTCATTTTTCAATTTTTTAATTTTAGCTTTTAGTAGAGTATTATTTAAATCGTTATTTATAGGTTTTTTATTCTTAGCATCAGCTTTACAAGTATTATAAATAGTTATGTCTTTGGCAGATGTACCTTTTAAAACACATTCATGAGCTTTGCTTTGAAAATAAATAAAAATAAAAAATAAAAAATAAAAAATCTTCATATTGTTACTTTTTGTAAATTAAATTAATAATATACATTTACATACTAGTTATGTAATTAACAAGAGGTAAAAAATGTACTCTCGAATAGCAGAATTTCAGTCAACTTCTAAAGTCAATTGTGATATGATAATAGCATTTTTTCAAAATGTTATGATACCTAGAAATATTAAAAACGGTCAGTTGAGTTGTGAGGTCTACAGAGTTTCAGATACTACAGGGTTTGTTATTTCATCTTTTAAAAACAAAAATGATGCTACAAAAGTCATGAAAATAATGGCCAACGAACTCAATGAAGTTAAAGGTAATACTAAGATTAAATTAATTGAGGGTGAAAGAGTTTTTAGAATAGATCAATGATATGAGCCTTGAACAAAAACAAATATTTAAGTTTTATGTTGGTTATGACGATTTTTTTAACGAAATAGAAAATTTATCTAATATTAAATCTCAAACTAATTTAGCCTTCGATATTCTAAAATATGATAATAATAATTATGAAATAAATATTGCTCTAGCCGGTGTAACTCAGGATCAAATAATTATTGAACAATTAAATAATTTTTTGATGTTAAAAGTGAAAGAAAAAACAAAAACTCCTTTTGAAGGTATTATTCATAAAGGTATTCGTACAAACTCTGTTAAACAAACTTTTAGGTTAGAACAAAATATAGAAGTTGATCATGCAGAATTAGTAAGTGGAATACTTAAAATAAAATTACATAAAAAAAAAATGAAAACAAAATTAAAGAGAGAAATAGAAATTATTGAAGAATAATAATATTATATGTTTGTTCTTAAATGTTTGGAAATATAATGAAGGGTAATATGTCATGAACTATATGATCGATACTAATAAACTAAAAAGTCAGATAACCCAAGAAGAATGGCAACTTAGACTAGATCTCGCTGCAACCTATAGACTTATTGCACTCTATGGATGGGATGACTTAATATATACACATGTTTCATTACGAATACCTGGTCCAGAACATCATTTTCTTATAAATCCTTATGGGCTAATGTTTGATGAAATCACAGCTTCAAGTCTTGTTAAAATTGACCTTAATGGTAATTCAGTTTTAGACACTCCATATGAAGTTAATCCTGCAGGATTTACAATTCATAGTGCGATACATTCAGCAAGAGAAGATGCGCAGTGTGTTCTTCATCTTCATACTAATGATGGTGTTGCAGTGTCTATCCAGAAAGATGGTTTATTACCAATAAGTCAAACATCAATGTTGATACATCCTCATATAGCCTATCATGATTATGAAGGTCTAGCTTTAGATCACACAGAAAAAGAAAGATTAGTTGAAGATATAGGTGACAAAAATCTGTTTATATTACGAAATCACGGAACTTTGTCAGTAGGACAAACGTGTGGTATTGCTTTTATGGGTATATATTTTCTTGAAAGAGCATGTTCCGCTCAGATAAGAGCTCAATCAGCAGGGTCCATTAATTTACCTTCAAAACAGGCTATCAAAACAACACAAGATCAATCTATTGGCATGTTTGATTTAGGCAGAGATAGACTTGCTTGGCCAGCTTTATTAAGAAAACTCGAGAGACAATCATCAGATTACAAAAATTAAAAAGCTGACTTTGCGCCTCCAGTTTTTTGTGTTGTGAAAATTGATCCATGATCTGGAGCTGGTGGTAAAGGTATTACTACAGGAACACTTTCCATTCTAGGTTGATAACTCACTTCCCCACAAACCATTTGTTTTTCCAATTGTTTACATAACTCTATTGGATCATTATTTTTTAAATAGGCACCAACACCTACTAAAGGCCATGCATCAGCAGAATTACACTCATAAAAAAGCATTAATCTATTTTTTTGGCTATTATTTGGTGCTGAGCCATGAAGAGTTCTAGCGTGGTGAATTGTCATGGATCTGGCTTTTCCTGTAAGAGTAACAGCTTTGTCAATATCAAAAAATTTATCATCTGGATTAATTGCCCCACAAAAAACTCCATTATTGTTATGACTTAGAACTGGACCCTTGTGGCTTTCGGGTATAACCATTAACGGTCCGTTATCAATATCCACATCATTAAGCATTAAACCTAATGCTAAAACATTATCGTTTGTGTGTGGATAAAAAGCCCAATCTTGATGCCATTCAACTGCAGCACCACCTCCAGGAGCCTTAGTATTCAATTTACTTGTTTTTAGAGAAATATCTTTGCCTAAAAGATCAATCAATATTCCTTCAATTGTAGATTGTTTTATTATATCCCAAAAAAATTGAGAATGTTGATGAGGCTGCTTTACTCTTTTTAGTCTGGGGTTAGTTGAACAATGTCCATCTTCAAGATCAAAAATATTATCATTTTCTTTTACATTTTTAGATCTTTCAAAAAAATCTTTTACTAGAGCTAACATTTCATTGTGCTGATCTTTCGTAATTACATCCTCAACCAGTAAATATCCCTTATCGTTGTAAAAATTCACCTCATCTTTGGATAATATCATCAACAACCTCCCTTAACTATAAACATATCATGTTGTTTAATCTTATAAATATGTTAATCAAATAAAGATGAAGAGCAACTACAAATGAACAAAAATTTGATCGACCTTGATAGTAATCAGGCATGGATTAGATTAATAATAATTTTTATAATGAGCGTTATTGGCACTGCAGGAATGTGGTCAGTCGTAATTATAATGCCTAATATTCAAAGTGAATTTGTCCTTGATAGAGCTGCATCTACATACCCCTATGTAGCAACTATGTTTGGATATGGAATAGGTAATGTCATTATAGGGAGAATGCTAGATAAAATAGGAATTACAAAACCTATAATATTTGCTTTAACTCTTTTGGTTTTTTCATATTTAATTTCAACACTAGCTAATAATGTTATGTGGCTTTCAATAATTCAATTTTTCTTAGGTTTTTCTGCTGCCGCATTTTTTGGGCCAATGATGGCTGATATTTCAAGATTTTTTTATGAAAGAAAAGGGCTTGCAGTATCTTTAGTTGCGAGTGGTCAACATCTTTGTGGAGCAGTTTGGCCTTTTGTAATTAAGGATTTTCTTTTAAATGGTGAATGGAGAGAGGCTCATCTTTTTATTGCATTAGTTTGTAGTATTTTTATCCCTATATTATTTTATTTTCTTGGGGAAAAGTCACCAAATTTAAAAAATGATTTCTCTAAAATAAAAAAAGAAGAAAATGTGAATTCTAATTTGAAATTATCAATTAGTGACAAGAAAATTCAAGTTTTACTAATGTTTGCTGGTGTTTTTTGTTGCATAGCAATGTCAATGCCACAGGTACATATTGTTCCTTTATGCATTGATAGCGGTTTTGGGATAGCTGTGGGAACTGAAATATTATCCTTTATGCTATTTGCTGCTGTAACTAGTAGAGTACTATTTGGTTTCTTATCTGACAAAATAGGTCCAATTCAAACTTTAATACTTGGATCAACTTTACAAGCAATTTCTCTGTCGATGTTTTTACCCTTTAATAGCCAATTATCGCTATACATAGTGGCAATTTGTTTTGGTTTATCTCAAGGTGGTATTGTTCCAATTTACGCAGTTATAATTAGTAAGTTTTTACCAGAAAATGAAGTCGCTGAAAGAGTTGGTTTATTAATTTTTGCGACTATAGTTGGGATGTCACTCGGAGGATGGCTGTCAGGAGAAATTTATGATTTTACTAACTCTTATCAGATGGCATTTTTAAATGGAATTTTTTGGAATTTAATTAATTTATTAATAATGTTTTATCTTTTTTTTAAATATAAACAGTCAATAAAAAGCGTGGATAAATATGAATATTGAAAATCAAATGCGTCTTCTATGGACAAAATACTTAGAAACAAAAAATTTTAATTATCTTGCAGAAGCTTGTGAAAAAGCTCCTTTTTTTGGTCAAAAAGAAATGGGAAAAGAGATTGGTAAAATTCTACGAAGTTTAAATAGTGATTGATACCAAATTAATTCTAGATTTTTGGTTCGTTCAATGCACACCTAATATGTGGTTCAAA
This sequence comes from SAR116 cluster bacterium AG-335-N04, assembly GCA_003279355.1. Classification (GTDB taxonomy): domain Bacteria; phylum Pseudomonadota; class Alphaproteobacteria; order Puniceispirillales; family Marisalimonadaceae; genus Marisalimonas. The sequence continues at coordinate 74,995 of QBZS01000001.1, read as the reverse complement.
AAAAGTGATAGTTTTGATCAACTGTTAAGGACAAAATTTAAAAAAAAGATAGAAATATGTTTAAGGATTAATATTGAACAAATTTCAATATTTTATGATAATTATCTTTCTTATTTTCTTGTTCTTGATCAGTTCACAAGAAATGTTTTCAGAAATAATCCTAAGGCATTTGAAGGTCATAAAACAGCTTTAGAATTATCTAAAACTGCTATTGAAAATAATTTTCTTATGGAATGTAAATTTCACTATAATAGTTTTTTTTAATGCTAATTATGCATAGTGAAAATATAATTGACCATGAACTTGGCTTGCATTTTTTTAAAAAGTTTACTAGTAAAAATACATTCAAATACGCTTTGAGACACAAAAAAATTATAGAGAAATTTTCAAGGTTCCCCCACATAAATAAAATATTAGGTAGAAAATCAAGTAAATCGGAATTAGAGTTTCTAAAATCGCCAGGAAGTAGGTTTTAAATTATATGAACATCAAGAGTATTAAAATTGGTAAAAGCCCTTCAATTTCAGTTGACTATGCTGGAGAGGGTGAAATGTTAATTTTTCTTCATGGAATTGGAGGAAATAAAAAGAACTGGAAAGATAATCTTTATTTTTTTTCTGATAAGTTTTTGTCAGTTGCATGGGATACAAGAGGGTATGGTGAAAGCGATGATTATGAGGGGACACTTAAATTTGATGACATATTAGACGACTTAAAAAAAGTTTTGGATTTTTTTAATAAAGATGAAGCTCATATTGTTGGACTTTCAATGGGTGGACAAATCGCAACTTTATTTTATGAAAAATATTCTAGTAATGTCAAAACACTTACTTTGTGTGACACACATTTTGGTTTATCAAACCTTAGTAAAAAAGATGTGGAAAGATTTATAAATTTAAGAAAAGAGCCCCTATTAAACGGGAAAGAACCTATAGATATAGCTCCTATAGTTGCTGAAACATTAATTGGTGACATTAAAAATACTTCTGCTTTTAAGCAACTAGTTGATTCAATGTCTCTACTTCATAAAGACAGTTATTTAAAAACAATTGATACCTCTATGAGAACAGAACATCGTCATATTTTTAAAACAATTAATGTACCTACATTAATAATGGTTGGTGAACTTGATAGTCTAACACCACCTTCAATGTCTAAAGAAATTATGAAAGAAATTAAAAATAGTTATATCAAAATTATTCCAGAGGCTGGTCATTTAATAAATATTGAGAAACCAGAATTATTCAACCATAATTTAAGGTCATTTTTGGAGAGTTGAATGAAAATAAATAAAATTAAATTTTATGTTTATTTATTAATCTACTCTCAAATAAAACACACAAAATTGATGACAAAAAATATGAGAAGTCCCACTGATGGATTTCTTGGTAACATTGCAAAACATTTAATGATAAATTTTAACGAGTTTATAATTAATGACTCAGTTAAAAAGCTTGATGTAAGAAATAATGACGAAGTTATAGAGATAGGATCTGGAAACGGACAAGCAATTGAAAAAATACTTCAACTAACTAATAAAAAAATTACTTCCATAGAAGTAAGTGAAAAGTTTCGTAATCAATTAATTCAAAAATTTAGTAATCAAAAAGTAGTTTTTTTTTCAAATGATGCGAATCAATTAGGAGACATTATAAAAGACAACACATTTACAAAACTTCTAGCTATCAATGTAATCTATTTTTTATATCCACTTTCTGACTATGCAAAAGAATTTTATAGGATTTTGAAATTTGATGGAGTTGGTCTCTTAGCATGTAAATTTAAAGGAATTAAAAATTTTGATGATAAAGTTGCTCCTAATAAAGACTTAAATGAAGTAGTTAGAGCATTTGAAAAAGTTGGGTTTTTGGTTAATACAGAATTTGTAGATTCAAAGAATGAGCAAAAAGTATATCACGCGATTTATTTAAGAAAGGTGAAAAATGGATAGTAATAACTTAATTCAATCGAGAAGGAGTTTTATCTTCACTCCGGGTCTAAAACCAGAAATGTTTCCTAAAGCTATTAAATCCGGGACAGATATGGTGTGTGTTGAATTAGAGGATGGGATTGCTCCCCAAGACAAAATTTTAGCTAGAAAATTAGCGATAAAGTTATTTGAAACAAAACAAAATGATGATGGTATTGAGAGGATACTTAGAATTAACTCCCTAAGAGAAAAATTTGGCATAGATGATGTACAAGCTATCTTAAATGCAAACACCCCTCCTCCTGCTTTAATGATCCCGAAAGTTAAAAGTTCTGAGGAAATAGTCCTATTAGATAGTTTACTCACTGAAAAAAGGCATAATTGTAGACTACACATCATTATTGAAACTAATGAAGGACTTGAAAAAGCATACGATATAGCTAATTGCTCTAACAGAATTGATGCTTTGTTTTTTGGTGGAGTAGACATGTCAGCTGAATTAAGGTGTGAAAATAAATGGGAACCTTTACTATATGCCAGGTCAAGAATAGTACATGCAGCTTCATCTGCTGGAATTGATGCCATAGACGTCCCCTTTTTAGACTTAGATGACCCTGAAGGCATGAAACAAGAAGCAATTAAAGCAAAAGGACTAGGCTTTAGCGGGAAAGGATCAATACACCCAAAACAAATACCAATTTTAAATGAAGTGTTTACTCCATCAGAGGAAGTCATTCAAAGAGCAAAAAAAATAACGTCAACTTTTGAGAAAGCAAATACAGGGCTTGTTGTTATTGATGGAAAACTTATTGAGAAACCTGTCTTAAGAGAAATGTATAGAATCTTAGCCGTTGCCAAAAAAATCGAAAAGAACAATGTAATATTAAAATAATTAATAAATTAACTATTTTATTTTTTATAATAAATCTTTATTAAATTTATTGTTAAACTTTAAAAATAATAAATAGGTGATTGGTATAGAAAATAATAAAATCGCAAAAAAATTAATTTCATAATTTGAATACCCTGTAATATCTCCACCTGGAAGGGCCATTAATATACCTGAAAATCCAAGCATGATTCTTATTGGCCATTCTAAATATCTTGAGTTTTTAAGATTTCCTATTCCAACTAAATATCCTTGTAAAGAGCTTGAAATAAGAATAATTCCTGCAATAGCAGAAAAGAAAACAGTAAAAATTTCGAGCACCGATCCTCTACCTATTAGTGCAGGATTTAGAACAAAAAAGAATGGAATGAAATAAATAACACTACCTAATTTCATTGCTTCTACGCCTGTTCTTATTCCATTTGCACCAGCAACTGTCGCAGCGGCAAATGCACCTATAGCAACTGGCGGAGTTATAAATGATATCATTCCCCAATATAACATAAATAAATGAACAGCAACTTTATCTAAACCACTACCTGTTAATGCTGGAGCAAGGGTTACTGCTAGAAATAAGTAAGCGGCAGTTACTGTCATCCCAATACCCAATATAAAACTAGTAAGCGCACCCATAATAAGTAAAATGATTATAGAATCACCCGCAAAATCTACAAGCGCGTATGTAATAGTACCAATTTTACCAGTAAAAGTTAGTGAACCAATAATGAGGCCAATTGCAACTAGAATACCAGCAAGTTCCGCAAACAATCTACCTACGCTTTCAATGAAATTAAGAAATTTTTTGGAGTTCCACCTGTGTATTTTTACAATTTGATTGATTATTAATAATGTAGCTGTGGCATAGTAAGGAGCTTGTGCTTCTCTTTGCATATACAATAACATTAAAATTAACATTACAAATACAAATACAAAATACCACCCTTCTTTTAAAACCTTTTTAATGGATGGAAGTTCTTGTGCAGGTAAACCTTTAAGGTGATTTCTTGCTGCGTACGCGTCTATTTGCATAAAAAGACCAAAATAATACAATATAGAAGGAAAAGCAGCTGCAATAATAATCTCAGAGTATGGGACCTCTAAAAAAGTTGCCATCACAAATGCAGTTGCTCCCATAACTGGAGGCATTAATACTCCACCTGTAGATGCACATGCCTCGACACCTGCTGCATAAGAAGATTTGAAGCCAGTTTTCTTCATTGCGGGGATAGAAAGTACACCAGTAGTTAAAACGTTTGTAATTACACTTCCACTCATTGAACCCATTAGACCAGAAGAAAAAATTGAAACTTTTGCAGGTCCACCTCTTCTAGTACCCAAAAGTGCAAAAGCTAAATTTAAAAAAAAAGATCCACCTCCAGTATGTTGAAGAGCTACTCCAAAAATTAAAAAACCAACAACTAGGGTTGCAAATGCAGTCATTGGTATACCCATAATGCTTTCTGTACCAAAAATATGAAATGTAGCGGTAGTATCCCATGGTTGGGCTGGCGCGCTTAAAAACCCAGGTAGAAAAGTCGAAATTGCTGGGTAAATAGAAATAATTAAACAAATAATAAAAATTGCATTTCCACCAGCTCTTCTACTAGCCTCTAAAACCAAACCCCATAAAATAAATGCCATTATTTTTGCATAAGTTGGTGCAAGATATTCCCATCCCTCTTCTAAAATTAATGAGCCACTATAACAAAAATAGCTTGCAATTATAAACGTAGAGGCAGCAAAAATTATATCATACCAGGGTATTTTATTTCCTCTTCTAGGAGTGGGATGATATACAATAAATGGTAAAGGTAATAATAGAGCAATCATAGCATAGAGATACTCGGTATCCAGCAGCACATAAGTATTTAAAAAATTACCAACACCGAACAACATGTAAATTGAAAGAAAAGAAGATAATATGGCGGCAAACCTTAAAACATAGTTGGAGATATCGTTTGGAGCCCTGTTTCTAATTAAAGAATCTTCTAGTTGATTTTGGGACATATTTAATTCCGATTTTGATAAGGTAAAACTTAGTTTTACCTTATCAGATTCATTTTTTAATTATATGCATTTGGCATGCCGGCAGCTTTTAAAGAAGATGCTCTATTTTCAAGCCATTTTTTCTTAAAAGCGTCACCAGATAAATTTGCCTTTAGAGTTTTCTGCCAAGCTTTAGCTAAAACATCCTGTCTTTTTATTAAGCTTGCGTTATGTTTGTCATGCTTTGATGTCCAAACACCTTTCTTTTTGTAAAACTTAACTGCTCCTGGATGATATGGAAAAATCCAACTAAAATTTTGATTTGACAATTGATATCCATCCATTCCTGGTCCAGAATCTTTAAATTGGTCGTAATTATTCATAACAGCTTCAGTCAGATGATATGATAAATCTTCAGAGGTTGTTTCCATTGTAACAAAAATAGGATAAGGGTAATTCATTCCTTCAAAAGATTTATTACTATCGGAAGATCCAACAAAGTTTGTTACAACTGCTTTAGCAAAATGGGGAGCTGTAGCTATTGCTCTTTTCCAACTTACTTCATCGTTATGTGGCATTGGTGGAAAGAAAAGACCTCTAGGTGAAGCATTAGTTTTATTAAAAATACTACTTACAGAAGAACCCATACTTGCATCTGCTTGACCATTTATAACTGCATTAGCCGATGCTCCGTAACCAGAAACCTCTACCTTGATAACATCATCCCATGTTAGGCCACCAAACGCTAAAAAACCTGCCATGTTCCCATTAAGAGCTGGAGATCCTTTTACCCAAGTAACTCTTTTACCTTTTAGGTCTGCCATCGTTTTAATGTTTGCATCTTTGGCTGTAGCAACTGTTTGACCATTTCTTCCAATATTATTGAACATATTGTAAACTTTCATTGGTCCCCATTTTTTATCTGCAAACATAAACACGCCCTCTTGCGCAAATAAACTTGCTATTCCACATGCGCATATTTCTGCTTGTCCTGCTTTAAGTGGGACCATTCTAGAAACATCATTTTTGCCAGGAATTATTCTTAAATCCGTACCATAATTTTTTTTAAGCATTTGGCCAATACCAACAGATTGAGCATAACCTGATGAGGTCGTTCCATATGCAGTCCAAGAAATGTTTTTAGGTAATTTATCAGCAATAGAATTTGATATATTAAAAGAAATTACTAATGCTAAAAAAGAAAAGTAAAAACAAAATTTTTTCATATTAATTCCTCCATCTTTTTAATATTAATTATAAGTTTACATCTTCTTTTTAAAGAATCAAATTGATACTAATAAATTTAAAATAAAAAAATTAAGATAATTAAATAATAAGAAGTCTTATTGCTAAAAAGATTAATACTAATTGGAAAATTCTCATGAATATTTTGTTACTAATTTTCAAAAGTAATAACTGACCGATCCTACTTCCAATTAATGTTGCTGGTAATATCATCAAAAAAGTATCTATATATTCAAAAAAAGAAAATCCAATAAATGTAAACCCTATTATTTTTATTAAATTACCGATTAATCCAAAATAACCTAAAGTACCCACAATAGATTTTTTGTCTGAAATGCTTTGTTTTAAAATAACAGCTAAAAGAGGAGCAATTACACCCACTAATATATTTAAAATACCTGTAAGAAAACCAACTATTAAATATAAATTTGTTGGAACTTTTAAACTGTCAATAATTTTTAAATTCTGAATTCCCAGTGCAAGCAATATAAAAAATCCAATTAAATTTTTAATATTATCACCATCGATATTTTGAAAAATTTTAAGACCTATAAATATTCCAATAGGTAACAATAATGAAAACTTAAATATTATATTCCAATTTACAAATTTCCTTAAAAGCCATGTTCTTGTTATATTTGAAGTAAATTGAATAACTCCATGTACTGGTATTGCTTCTGCTGGATTCATAAACTGAAGCATGGCAGCTAATAGTACAGTACCTCCACCTGCCCCTGCTATTGATGTCATCAAGGCTGTAAAAAATGATAGAACTGCTAGAATAATATTTTCTGATAAAGATAGTTCAAGCATTTAAGATGCCTTGTTTAAATAATTTAGAATAAATTTAATTTGTAAAGCTGTGACATTATTTGATAAAATCAAATTATCAAACAAATAAGAACAAAAGAGAGAACTTTCAAATTGAAAATTAAGGATCAAGTTGTAATAAATTCAATAAATAATGATAACAATAATCTATGCATTGATTTCTTTTTTAGAAAAAATAAAACCTTTGGTTATCAAGAATATAGAAAAGATCCAGAAAATATTTCAGAATGGTATAGAATTGGTAATTATGATTATAAGGTTTTTTTAAATAAAGACGATGCTTATCATGACGCAAAGAAAACTATTGTTTGGTTTAAATAAAAATGAAAATTGTTAGTTTACTTCCTTCAGCTTCAGAAATTATTTGTAATATGGGATTATCTAATTACTTATACGCAGTTAGTCATGAGTGTGATTATCCAGACTTAATTAGAGGAATTAAAAAAGTCACTTCAAGTATTATACCAAACAATTTGAACCAAAGTTCAATTGATAAATTAGTTAAAAAGGCTGTTAAGAATGACATTCCTCTTTATAAAGTGGATAACGATGAAATACTTAAAATCAATCCCGACCTAATAATTACTCAAGGACTATGTGATGTTTGCTCTATCTCAGAAAACGTTATTCAAGCAACATTAAAAAACAACTTATGTACTCTAAAATCTAAGACAAAAATTATCTCACTAAATGGAACAACCTTTGACGAAATTTGTTCAGATATTTTGATGATAGGTATAGCAGTCAATAAAGAGGAAACTGCTAAAAAAATAATTGCTGAAGCGAAACTTAAAAAAAAACAAGTTACAAAGAAAAGAACGAATAAAACTGTTCTTCTACTTGAATGGATAGACCCCTATTTTACACCAGGACACTGGATACCTGAGCAAATAGAAATGGCAGGATTTTTGTCATGTATTGGTAACAAAGGAGAAAAATCTATAGAAATCACACCTAAACATATAGCAGATTTAAATCCAGACTTTATAGGGATAATTTGTTGTGGTTATAATCTTGAAGAAAATAAATCTTTTGCAGAAAATATTTATCTTGATGAAAGGATTAATCATATTGAAGCAATTCAAAAACAAAGAGTATATGCATTTGATTCTAATTCTTACTTTAGCCGACCGTCTTTAAGAGTTTTAGACGGTGTAATTCAGTTGAGTAATGCCATTTCAGATACAAACCCAAAATTTCATTGCAAAAAATCAGACTTTATAAATAATAGGAAACTCTTTTCCTGTTAATTTATCACCATTTTTAAGCTTAATATTTTCAAAGGGTGGTGAGCCTTTACCTTGTCTATCCACAAAAAATGCATCATCACCAACAATTCTTGCTGAAAACACTCTTCTTCTGCTATTTTTGTTTATATTTTCGGAAGCTCCGTGAAGTGTTCTGAAGTCAAAAGCAACAGCGTCTCCTGCTTTAATATCCCAGCTTAATATTTTATAATCTTTTCTATTCGAATTAATATCCGGTACTTCCTTAGAGTTATCATTTTCGTACAAATCATTCCCATTAAATCTTTTGGGCTTATGTAATATATTAGATAAATGTGAGCCGGCTATGCACTCTAAACAACCTTCTTTAGAAATGTCATCTAGAGCAATCCAAAAACTGACACTCTGTTTACCGTCAACACAATAGTATGGTTTATCTTGATGCCATGGGGTTACAATAGACGAACCAGGTTCCTTAACTAAAACATGATCATGAAAAAATCTTGATTTTTTGGACTTCATTAATTTTGCAGCATAAAATCCAATTTTTGATTTAAAAATAAAATCTTTAAACTCTGGTATTCTATCCCAATTAACTAAGTCTTGAAAAAATAAAGCCGTTCCATCCCCGGAAGTATATGACCTTTCTCTAACACTAGGATTTTGAATTAATTTATCAACACCAATTCTAAGTGGATCAAGCCAATCTAAAAATATCCCTTTACATAAAACTGCACCCTCAGTGGAAAAATCCTCAATTAATGTATTATCTATAAACTCCATCCCATTCTTCCACAGGTTGTAATTTACCATCTTTACCTAATCTTGGTCTGTTCCTAGTAAATGTGTTTTCTGAACCTACAACACCGTAATCCATATAACCTAACCTTACCAAAGGCCTAGCTGCGCTAGCATTAAACAGCCCATCTTTAATAAACTTATCGTTTATAAAAATACCAACAACCTGCCCAAATATTACATAGTTTCCCGTTCCATTGTCTCTATCTACATTTGGAAGGTCTATTGTTTTCCAATGTTTACATTCAAGAGCAGCAGATGCTTCAGAAACAAATGGTGCAGAAACAAATTTACCTATTTGAGGTTTTAGGCCTGCTAATTCAAATTCATCAATATTTGAATCTGCAGGAACAGAACTCCCATTCATATGATCAAACAAATCTTCAGTTGCCAGAGAAACAGTAAACTCTCCTGTTTCTTCAATATTTTTGACGGAATCTTTAATATCTACTGAAGAAAACATTACAAAATGAGGTCTATCTGCGATTGCATTGAAGTAGCTATATGGAGCTAAATTATAAACACCTGATAAAGAAACACTTCCTATCCAACCAATCGGCCTCGGAGCTACAATTGCTTTGAAAGGGTCATGCGGTAGACCATGCTCATTTTTTAAGGTATCGTAGTGCATTATATTTTCCTATTTATAACAAAATATGTAGATTAAAATAAACAATATAAATTAAATGTATAGAATATTATTAAATTAATTATTTTATAAAATTCCCAATTTAACGGTGAAATATGATTGATAGAGAAATTAAAGTTATAGGTTTTATTGGACTAGGTGTCATGGGTTGTTCCATGAGTAAAAACTTACTTAAAAATAAAAATTGGAATGTCTTAGTTAAAGATTTGAATGCCAACAAAGAAAAAGAATTAGAAAATAAAGGTGCTAAAATAGCTAGTGATACTAGAGAAATTTTTACTTTATCAGATTTGGTTATTACATGCTTACCAGGAGGAGATTTTGTTAGAGACCTATATTATGGTAAAGATAAGTATATCTCTGACATCAAAATCAATCAGTTTATTATCGATATGTCAACATCGCAACCAGATTTAATGATTAAATTAGAAAATGAGATTAAAATAAAAGGTGCTCATTTTGCTGATGCTCCCATTGCCAGAACAAGACAGGCTGCTATTGATGGAACTTTAGCTATAATGGTTGGGTCTGATAAAGATGTTTATAATAAAATACTGCCCGTGTTACGATATATAGGTAAGGATATTCTATATTGTGGGAAATCAGGAACAGGACAACTTACCAAAATATTGAATAACATGATACTTTTTGAAACAGTTGTAGCATTAAGTGAGGCAGCTAATATTGCTGAGCAATACGGAATGAACGTTGAAAATTTATATGAAAATATTACAAAATGTTCTGGAGATAGTTTTGCTCTTAGAAACCATGGGTTAAAAAGTATTGCTAAAAATAATTTTCCTTCACCTGCGTTCTCCTCAGAATATGCTCTCAAAGATTTATCTTACGCTTTAGAGTTAGGTCAAAGACTCAATGTTAAAATGCCTGGAGCATTATCAGCAGAAAATCTCTTAAAGACTTCAATTAAAAATGGTGACAAAGACTTATATTTTCCTGTAATGAAAAAATATTTTAGTTAAAGATTAACCTCTACCTACAAATGGCATTTTATTTGCCATTACAGTCATATTTAGAACATTTACCGTTACAGGTAAATTAGCCATGTATAAAACTGCTTCTGCTATGTGCAGAGAGTCTATAACTGGCTCAATATCCATATTACCATTGGCCTGAGGAACCCCCTCTTTCATTCTCTGTGTCATTGGCGTTTCAGCATTTCCAATATCAATTTGACTACATGCAATATCATATTTTCTTCCATCCAATGAAATTGTCTTAGTCATACCTGTAACTGCGTGTTTGGTTGCTGTATAAGCTATACTTCCTGGTCTGGGAGTAACTGAAGACACGCTGCCATTATTTATTATTCTACCACCTTGAGGTTTTTGTTTTCTCATCAGTGCAAACGCATATTTAGCGCATAGAAACATTCCATTTAAATTAATGTCTACGACACTTTCCCAGTTTTCAAATGGCATTTCGTCTATGGATTGTGCCGGCACACCTATCCCTGCATTATTAAATAAAACATCAATTCTTTCGTGCTTTTTTTCTATAATTTTGAATACATTTTCTACCGAAATTTGATCACTTACGTCACACGACATTACTTCAGTTATGCCAGTACATCTCTGTTGCGTTTCAATTAATTTATCTTTTCTTCTTCCTATTAAATAAACAATGAAATCTTCTTTTGATAATACTTCAGAAACTCTCCTGCCAACTCCTGTTCCTGCTCCTGTAACCATTGCAATTTTTGACATTTTTATTTCCTTTTTTAATTAGACTAGGTATATTTATTAAAAATTTATTAAAATCTTATCATTTTAAGTAAAATATAAATACATAAATCAAAGTTTTTTATTAGAAGATTTTATTATGACAGAAAAAGTTTTTATTGGATGTGGTGCCGGATTTTCAGGTGATAGATTTGATGCATCAATTCCAATTGTAAAAGAATTTAAAAAAATAAATGCTCCTAAATATCTAATGTTTGAAGTCCTTGCAGAAAGAACTCTTGCTATAGCCCAACAATTTAGATTAAAAAATCCTGAGGAAGGTTATTCACCTTTTTTAGATTCTTACATAAGTCCAATTCTTGATGATTGCCTTGAAAATAATATAAAAATAATTTCAAATATTGGTGCTGCAAATCCTATGGGAGCGGCTAAAAGAATACTTGAAATAGCAAAAAAACAAAATAGTAAAAAACCTAAAATTGGTGTTGTTTTAGGTGATGATTTATTAGAATACATGTCTAACGATGAAATACTAAATAGTCCAACAATGGAAGGTTTGAATTTTTCTAATAACAAAATTACTGCAGCTAACGTATATCTTGGAGCTCAACCCATTGCTGAAGCTTTAGAGATGGGTGCTGACATTGTAATTGTTGGAAGAACAGTTGACAGTGCTCTTGCCTTAGGACCCTTATTATACGAATTTAAATGGAAAGAAAATGAATTAAATTTGATTGGCTCAGGTACAATTTGTGGCCATCTTCTAGAATGTGGAGCTCAAGTAACTGGAGCTTATTTTGCTGACCCTGGCTTCAAAGACGTGCCTAATCTGGCTAACGTTGGTTTTCCCATAGCCGAAGTTAATCAGGATGGTTCATTTATTATTACAAAACCTGATGGAACGGGTGGTCTAGTTAGTGAAGCAACGGTTACAGAACAATTGTTGTACGAAACACATGATCCTTCTAATTACTTAGTCCCAGATGTAACGGCTGACATGACAAGTTTAACTTTAGAAAACAATGGAGAAAATAGAATTTTAGTTAAAGGAGGTAGAGGTAAAAAATCTCCTGAAAAACTAAAAGCTACTATTTGTTGTGATAATGGATTTATGGGTGAAGCTGAAATAAGCTATGCGGGACCTAACGCACTTGCACGAGCAAAACTTGCAGGTGAAGTAATTAGTGAAAGAATTCAAATTTTAGGATTACAAGGACAGTTGAGAGTTGAAATTATTGGTGCCGGATCAGTTCATTATTCTATGGATGAAACATCTTCTTATCATCTTCCTGAAAATGGTGATTACAGAGTAAGAACTTCCGCAATATATCCTAAAAAAGATCAAGCACAACAAATGGTTGATGAAGTCATGTCATTATATTGTTGTGGACCTGCTGCTGGAGGTGGAGGACGTGGTTATGTTACACCTCAATCATCAACTGCATCTATTTTAGTTAACAGAGACATTGTTGACCCCAACATTCAAATTAAAATTATATAAAATTCTTTTGAGGCAATTATGATTATATTAGACTTACCTGTTCATGCAATCGCTCATGCTAGAGCTGGTGATAAAGGAGATGTATCTAATATTTCACTTATTGCTTATTTAGATAGTGGATGGAAAGTTATAAATAATCTTGCTACTGAAGAACGAGTGTTGGATATTTTCAGGCATTTAGGTGCAACTCAAGTAGAAAGATTTGAACTTCCATCTTTAAAAGCATTAAATTTTGTAATTCAAAGTGCTCTTGGGGGTGGTGTAAATAGCTCCTTAAGACTTGATAGACACGGTAAAACTTTATCTTCACATCTACTTCACGAGCTAATTTTACCTATTAGTGAAGACATGATACCCTCTAATTCACCATATTTAAAAAATTTTAAGGAATGAAAAATGCAAGAAGCTGGATCACTCTTAGTAAAATTACTTGAAAAACAAAAAGTTGATAGAGTATTTTGCGTTCCAGGCGAAAGCTACCTTTCGGTAATGAATGGTCTCCAAGAAACATCTATAGAAACAATTCTTTGTAAACACGAGGGCGCGGCGTCAATGATGGCTGAAGCCGATGGTAAGCTTACTGGCAGGCCTGGTATTGCTTTTGTAACTAGGGGTCCAGGAGCTACAAATGCTGCATCAGGAATACATATTGCGCAGCAAGATAGTACTCCTATGATATTATTTGTAGGCCAAATTGGTAAGGAAATGTATGGCAGAGATGCTTTCCAAGAAGTTGATTATCAACAATTTTATGGTGGTATGGCAAAATTAGTAATTGAAGTTCAGCAATCTGACCGATTATCAGAAATTTTCTCACGAGCTTATCACACAGCTATGTCAGGAAGACCTGGACCTGTTATAATAGCATTACCAGAAAACATGCTAACCGAAAAAACAGATAAAAAACCATTAGAGTTCATTGATCAATTGATGTCTGCTCCTACAACAAAGGATCTTGCACAATTTATTGAAGAAATAAAAGAAGCTAAAAATCCAATTGTTGTTTTAGGGGGATCAATATGGTCTCACGAAGCTGAAAAAGATTTAATATCTATTTCTGAAATGCTTGGATTAACAATAATTACATCTCATAGAAGACAAAGTTATTATAATAATTTACATAAAAATTATGGTGGTGATCTCGGGCTTGGTGTTAATCCAAAATTAATCGATCGAATTAATAATAGTGATTATCTAGTATTGTTAGGTGGTAGATTAAGCGAAAACCCTTCGCAAGGTTTTACATTGTTGGGTATTCCAGAACATAATAAAAAGTTTATTCATATTCATCCAGGTTCAGAGGAAATAGGAAGAATTTATAAACCTCATCTTGGAATTGTATCAAGTCCAATAGCATTTGTGAACATACTTAACAACGCATTAAAGGGTCTAAATACAAAACCCAATTCTAATAATGAACTTAATGCAGTTAAATCTCACGAAGAATATATTGAATGGGGCGATATGCCTTTAGAGGCTCCTAATTCAGGTGTTGACCTAACATCAGCTTTTAGAACTCTTAGAAAACATTTAGATCCTAATACAATTATTACTAATGGGGCTGGTAACTATGCTGTTTGGGGTCATAGATTATTTAGGTTTACAAAAGTTAAGACGCAACTTGCACCAATTTCTGGTTCAATGGGATACGGACTGCCAGCTGCAATAGCAGCTAAATTAAGATTTCCTGATAATATGGTTATAGCCCTTGCAGGTGATGGATGTTTTCAAATGACTGAAAATGAATATGCTACAGCCGTTCAATATAATGCTGCAGTAATTGTATTAGTAGTAGATAATGAAATGTACGGAACAATTAGAATGCATCAGCATAAACATTATAGAGGAAATTATAAACATACTGGATTAGTCAACCCAAACTTTTCTGATTTAGCCAACGCTATGGGAGGCAAAGGTTATATAGTTGAAAATACCGAAGATTTTTATGAATTATTTGTGGACGCTAATAATTGGGCAAATAAGAATAAACTTCCTGCTTTACTTCATATTAAAACTGGGTCTGAGATGGTATTGCCTGGGAAGCGCTTCAACTCACTATAATTTTTGATTAGGATTTCTCAAATAAAAATCATTTCCAAGAACTACCTTTTGTGATTTCAATTCTTTGATATCCTTCGAACAAATTTGTTCCATTACATTTGAAAGTTCGTCTTTTAATATATCATGTACGTGATCAGCTCCTTTATCTCCTAATGCAGCAAGACCAACAATAAATGGTCGTCCAGTCATTATAAAATCAGCGCCAAGCATTAAGCCTTTGCTTATGTCTTGGCCAGAATAAAAGCCTGAATCTATAATTATCGGAAATTTTGACCCTAGTTTTTTTCTAATTTCTGGTAATACTTGTAATGGGCTTGGCGCAATATCAATTTGTCTTCCTCCATGATTTGAAATATAAATAGCATCAATGATTTTACTAGCTTGAACTGCGTCGTTAATATCCATTAAGCCTTTAAGAATAATTGGACCGCTCCATAAATCCCTCACTTCTTTTAGATAATCCCAATCTAGATAACGTTGCATCTGACTTCCGGCAAAGCCTGCTTTAGACTTTGCGTTTCCATGCCAGCTACCATCACTATATTGATCCATAGTCCCAAATGCAGGAATACCATTTATAAGCGTCCCAATTGACCATGATGGGCATATTGCTGCTTGAAAAAAAGTTCTTAAATTATTTTTAGGTGGCACTGATACCCCTGCCATTCTAAGCCTCTCTCTTCTGCTAGATGCGGGTATGTCGGCAGTAACAATTAAGGTTTTAAAGCCAGCATTTTTTGCCCTTTTTAATAAGTCATTTCTTATAGCTTTGTCCGCAGGGGGATATAACTGAAACCAACCCATACCATTAAGATGTTTTCCAACATCTTCAACTGAAGCACACGCAACTGTCGATAATGAATAAGGGATATTATTTTTAACGGACATTTTTGATAATGCTATTTCTGCACCTGGCCACATTAAGCTAGTCATTCCCACAGGAGCCATTCCAAAAGGTGCGTCATATTCATAATCAAATAACTTAGTTTTTAGATTTGGGTTTACGGTTCCCTTTAAATACTGAGGAACTAGAAAAATCTGGTTAAAGATCTTTCTATTATTTTCTAAAGCCTCATCATAACCAGTACCTGCAAATAAGTATTCTGCTGCAAAATGTGGCATTCTCCTTTTTGCAACATTAACCATATCACTTACTCTTGGATATTTATCAACTAGGTTAGACAAAGATTTCTCCTGAAGTTTATAAAAGTTGTATATTCAATATTTTATAGTTAAATTATTAATTAAATCAAAAATAAAATTAAGTGAGTATGATTAATGATTGAAAATCCTCCTTTGATACAAATCAAAAAATCTGCCAGCAGAAATAGACCCAACCAAAAACAACTAAATTATTTTAAGGATGTTCCAACCGGTTTTATTTGTGATGCGCTAAATGGTTACGCTGCATTAGACCCTTCGATAAAACCCCTTTTAATTCCTGGAAAGATTGTAAATCATATAGTGGGGCCAGCATTGACTGTTTTTTCTGGGGCTGCTGACGTTTTAGGAATGGCTATAGCTTTAAGTGAAATACAAGAAGGAGACATTGTTGTTAATAGTGTAAGTGGTTTTCAAGGAACTGCCGCGGTCGGCGACAGAATAGCTGGAATGATAAAAAATAATGGAGGAGTAGGACTTGTTACTGATGGACCTATGAGAGACTTAAATGGAATTATTGAAACTGGTTTAGATTGTTTTTGTACAGGATTAAATCCAAATTCACCTTATAATAGTGGTCCTTCAAAAATTGGTTTTTCTATCGATATAGGAGGAAAAACTATAAATAGTGGTGATATTATTGTTGCTGATACCGATGGAGTTACAGTTATTCCATTTAATAAAATTGATGAAGTAATTAAAAAGCTTGAAAGAATTGTTGAGGTTGAAAATGCTATGGATGAAAAAGTGTCTAATGGACTTAAGATATCTCAAAAAGCTCTAGATTATTTAAATAGTGGCCAAGTTGTTTATTACGATTAAAACAAAATTATTGATAAACTCTGCCTTCAGTAACTGTTTGTAAATATTCAATTGAAAGATTTTCATTTATTTCAACAACTTTAAAACCTTCTTTGGTAATATCTATAACAGCATAATCTGTATAAACTCTGGATACCACTCCTAACCCCGTTAATGGTAATGTGCATTTTTCAACTAGCTTAGGTTTCCCTTCTTTAGTTAAATGTTGAGTCATTACAAATACGTTTTTGGCTCCAGCTACTAAATCCATTGCTCCACCAACAGCTGGAATACCTTTGCCGGTGGACCAATTTGCTAAATCACCATTCATGGAAACCTCCATAGCTCCGAGCACACAATAATCAATATGTCCACCTCTTATCATGGAAAAACTATCGGCATGGTGACAAAAACTACCACCAGGTAAAATTGTAACTGGTTTTTTGCCTGCATTAATTAAATCAAAATCAATTTCATTTTCGTTAGGAGTTGGTCCCATTCCCAAAAGACCATTTTCTGAATGATAAATAATTTCACGATCATCTTTGATGTGTTGTGACACTAGTTCTGGCATTCCTATTCCTAAATTTACATATGAAGCGTGTGGAAGGTCATTTGCTATTTTAGAAGCGATAACTCCCCTTTCCCATCCCTTTTCTGCATTCGTTAATTTTTTTTTTGTCATGGATATATCATTCCCTCCTCAATTGCATTTGTTTCAATAATTGGATTATCAATTTCAATGATCTTTTTTACAAATATACCTGGGGTTATAACATTTTCTGGATTAGTTTGATGAGGTTCTATAAGTTTTCTTACTTGAATTAAAGATTGTTTTGCCGCCATGCACATTATAGGATTAAAATTTCTTGCTGTTTTTTTAAATGTCAGATTACCATATCTATCTGATAAATCAGCCTTTACTAGCGCAAAATCTGCGTTTAGGGCCTCTTCCAAAATATACTTCTTGCCATTAAAGATTTTTTCTTCTTTTCCAATTGCTAAAGTAGTTCCAACCGCTGTTGCCGTGTAGAATGCAGGTATACCTGATCCAGCCGCTCTAATTCTTTCTGCTAAAGTACCTTGTGGGACAACCTCCAATTCTATTTCGCCCTTGTTATATAGTTCTTGAAAAGTTATACCTTTGGCTGATCTAGCAAATGAACAAATTACTTTTTTAACTTGTTTTTGACCAATTAATGCACCAAGGCCAACTCGTCCATTTCCAGAGTTATTAGCAATAATAGTGAGATCTTTAGCTCCATGGTCAATCAGACCATGAAGAAGTTCTATTGGGCTCCCCGCTTCTCCAAAACCTCCAACCATAATTGTGGCTCCATCAAAAACATCTGATAACATTTCTGCAATTTCTGTTTTTATTTTGTTGATTTGCATTTTGAGCTTTCATGTTGTTTAAATTCTTTTTAAATATATAATATCATTTATACACTAAAAATAAATTAAACTGAATGGTAATAAAAATGAATTTTGAATACTCCGAAAAAGATGAAAACTTTCGTAAAGAAGTGAAAGATTGGCTTGATGAAACCCTTCCCAAATCTCTTTCCGAAAAAGTGAAGAAATATCAAAGACTAACGAAAGAGGATTATGAAATATTCATGAACAACCTAACTGCTAAAGGTTGGTTGGCATGGCACTGGCCTAAAGAATATGGGGGAACAGGTTGGAATGCAATTGAAAAACATATTTTTGAAGAAGAAATAATTAAGGCTTCTGCTCCTAGAATTGTACCTTTTGGAGTTAATATGCTGGGTCCAGTATTGATAGAATTTGGAACTGAAGAACAAAAAAATTATTATCTTCCTAGAATTTTAAGTAATGAGGATTGGTGGGCACAAGGTTACTCTGAACCAGGTGCTGGTTCGGACCTAGCTAGTTTAAAGACAACAGCAGTAGATAAAGGTGATCACTATCTGGTTAATGGCCAAAAAACTTGGACTACTCTTGGTCATCATGCTGATAAAATATTTTGCTTAGTTAAAACAGATTTAAATGCAAAACCGCAACTAGGAATTTCTTTTTTATTGATTGATATGGATACTCCTGGGGTCGAAGTAAAACCAATAATCACTTTAGATGGTGAACATGAAGTGAATGAAGTATGGTTTACAAATGTAAAAGTTCCCAAAAAAAATATTGTAGGAAAAGAAAATGAAGGATGGACTTATGCAAAATATTTATTAACTTTTGAGCGAACTGGTATCGCTGGTGTCCCATATTCAAAATCAGCATTAAATCATTTGAAAATGATATCTAAAAGATCTTTAAAAAATGGCAAACCCTTAATTGAAGATCCTATTTTCTCTTCTGAGATTGCTGAACTAGAAATAGATTTATTAGCTATGGAAATTTTCAATTTAAGAACAGTAAGTGCTGCCGCAGAAGGAAAAGCTCCTGGAATGGAAAGTTCGTTACTTAAAATCAAAGGGACGCTTGTTAGACAAAAAACAACCGAGTTACTAAGAAAAGCACTAGGACCACAAGCGCTTCCCTATTTACCAGAGCAATTTGATGAAGGATGGAATGAGATGCCAGTTGGTCCTAGTTATGCTGGCCCAATAGCAAAACAATATTTTAATATGCGGAAGATATCTATATATGGCGGATCTAACGAGATCCAAAAAAATATAGTAGCAAAAGCATCATTTGGCTTATAGGAACAAATATGGATTTTACATTATCTGAAGAAAGAAAAATGCTTCAGGAGACTGTTGGGAAGTTTTTTAACAGTAATTATAAAAATATAGATAAAAGAAGCGAAAATGTAAATTTACCTGAAGGTTATTCAAAAGAATTTTGGAAAGAAAGTTCAGATTTAGGAGTCATTAGTGCTTTGGTATCTCCAAAGTTTGGTGGATTAGGTGGAAGTGGAGAAGACATTTCAATTATATTTGAACTTGTAGGAAAATCATTATGTGTAGAGCCTTTTTTATCATCAGCTGTGTTATCTAGTACTGTATTATCTTCAATATCAAATCCAAGAAATGATTTAATTACTGAGATAATAGAAGGTAATTTATTAATATCATTTGCTCATTGTGAAATGAATAATAGATATGAAGATCATTACATTGAGACTAAAGCTTATTTAAAAAATGATGAATGGAATATTAATGGAACTAAATCATTTGTCATGAATGGAGATGATGCTAGCAAAATCATTGTTTCAGCTAGAATAAATGGTGATGTAAATGACAGGGACGGGATAGGACTATTTTTGGTTGATAATGACCAAACTTTAAAAAGACCCTATAATACAATAGATGGTTATAGGTCGACAGAGCTAACTTTTAAAGATTTAAAAGGTGAGTTACTTGCAAAAGATGAAAATGCTCTAAAATGCATTATCAAAGCTAATTCTGCAGGTGCCCTAGCTTTGTCAGCAGAAGCTTTAGGTATTATGCAAATTTGTTTTGATTTAACACTTGACTATTTGAAGACAAGAAAACAATTTGGTAAATCTATTGGAGCTTTTCAAAGTATTCAACATAGGATGGTTGATATGATGCTTGAGATAGAACAAGTAAAATCAGCAGTAATGTTAGCTTCATCCACTTTTGAGACAGATGATTTAACAAGAGATAAAAATATTTCAGCAGCAAAAAATTTGGTTGGTAGAGTTGGTAAATTAATTGCTGAAGAAACAATTCAATTACATGGGGGAATTGCAATGACTTGGGAGTATTCTGCAGCACATTATGCAAAAAGACTTATAATGATAGACCATTTAATGGGTGATAGCGATTATCATAGAGACAGATTTAAACTTTTAAGCAATTTTAATTATTAACTAACAAAATAGACGCCTTACTTCTAAAATCTTTTGGAACTTCGATAGACTTTCTCTTTTTTAAGTCAAATAAAACTGCGACTATTTCAATATCCATTAAAATATCACCAGAGGCATCATCAACCATGTGATGGATGAATTTAAGGGATTTATTACCAATTTTAGTGAAATTAGTATGCATGGTAACAGCCATACCAAGGGGTGCTTTTTTAAAATATCTAACTGAATAATCGAGAGCGGCTGAACCAATACTATATTCAGTCCTCCAATTGTAATCTGCCCCACAATAAGTAAATAAATGAGTTGCCGCATCAGAGACGCACCCAATTTTAAACTGACTGGATCCCACTAATTCATAATCTAAATCCCAAGTATTTACAGCTTTTTTACACGATATGAAAGCTTTTTTAGATGGTTTATTTGAAGGTCTCTTGTCAGATAGTGGACGTAAATCTTTAAATTGTGGTTCGTTAAGATAAGTAGAGCTTTTAATAGAAAAAATTTCATTGATTATTTTTTTAATTTTTTCGTCAATTTTAAATGAAATAATAGTTTCAAAATATGCTGATACATTTTGGTTATCGATACAGTAAACTTTAGTAAGTAAAATTATTTTATCATCATCAATATTTTTTATAGTAAAAATAAATTCTAAGGCACAACCTAGGCTTACTTCTTTACTAAAAATACATCTTTCATTAGTAATTTGATAAATTAAATTATCTGAAGTTTTACTTGAGATTTTATTGAAAAGAATTCTTATAGCATCATTGTGTTTACCAAAGTAATATTGAACATTCATGTGAGACATTTGATCACAATCATTTTTTCTAACTAATCCTTTAAAAGCTGAAAAAATGTCTTTTTCAATTACTGGTTTATTTTTTGAAATACTATCTAAATTTATATCATTTACTCGAACTTTTTTAACCACCATTAATTGATCTTTTGTATCATTGTTTAAGTTGGTGAGATACAATTTATGAATAATTTGAATATCATCTTTTTGTTGTATTAAATCTGTTAAAATGTAAATAGTTTGAAATTCTTGATAACTAAAAACAAGAACATCTATTTCTAAATTCTCATCAAAATTGAAATCTATTTTCTTATTTAATAATGAAGAAGTAAAACCTATTGCCTCTTCAAAAAACTTATACACAGAAGATACTTTAAGTTGGTTGCTATCGTCCAAATCAAACTTATTGATAAGCCCCTTAAAAGTTTCTAAATTATTTATAAGCATAGAATTAATAATATTAGGAATAATCCTAATTTCTATCTCTCAACTCTAATTTTGCAACGCTCATATTATGAACCTCGTCTGGACCATCTGCCAACCTTAAAGCCCGAGCATAACCGTATGCATAAGATAATGGAAAATCTGATGTTACACCACCGCCTCCATGAATCTGTATTGCTCTGTCAATCACTCTTGTGGCCATATTAGGTGCTACAACTTTAATCATTGAAATTTCTTTTCTTGCAATTTTATTTCCAACAGTATCCATCATATGAGCGGTCTTTAATACTAACAATCTAGCTTGTTCAATCTCAGCTCTACTTTCTGCTATTGCCTCCATAATAACACCCTGTTGGGCAATAGGTTTACCAAAAGCAACCCTAGACTTTGCTCGTGAAATCATTAATTCTAATGCTCTCTCGGCTTGACCAATTAATCTCATACAATGATGAATCCTACCTGGTCCCAGACGACCTTGAGCTATTTCAAACCCTCTTCCTTCACCTAGAAGAATATTGGAGGCGGGAACTTTTACGTCTTTAAACTCTACCTCAGCATGTCCATGTGGTGCATGATCATAACCAAACACAGGCAAATGCCTTAAAACTTTAACACCAGGGGTATTAAAAGGAACAAGTATCATAGACTGCTGTTTATACTTATCTGCACTAGGATCTGTTTTACCCATAAAAATCATAATCTTACACCTCGGATCCATCGCACCTGAGGTCCACCACTTCTTGGCATTAATTACATATTGATCTCCATTCTTGACAATGCTAGCTTGAATATTAGAAGCATCTGAAGACGCTACATCTGGCTCGGTCATCGCGAAAGAAGATCTAATTTCTCCACTTAATAAAGGAGTTAGCCAATCTTTTTTCTGTTCTTCAGTACCATATCTTACCAAAACCTCCATATTTCCAGTATCTGGGGCAGAACAATTAAAAATTTCGGCACCTATTGGTGATCTTCCCATTATTTCACAAAGAGGAGCATATTCAGTATTAGTAAGACCTGCACCTAAATTACTTTCAGGAAGAAATAAGTTCCACAAACCCTCAGATTTTGCTTTAGCTTTTAATGTTTCCATTATTTCTGGTATGCACCATCTTCCACCCTTCTCCACTTGATTTTTATAAACATCTTCATTTTCATAAACGTTTTCGTTCATAAAATTTGTAACTTTTTCTTGTAGATCTTTTACTTTTTGAGAATATTCGAAGTCCATTTTTTTCCTCTAAGTTAAATTAAAAACATTATTTGCCCTATTTATAAGAGCATCGATTCTAGTTCCAAAATTTGCAAACCTTTTATCTTTTGTTTGTCCTTTTTGAAACCTATAAAATATTTGTTGTAATATAACAGCTAATTTAAATGCACCAAAAGCATAATACCAGCTAATATTTTGCAAATTAAAACCAGTTTTTTGTGAGTAATAATCTATCATTTCAGTTCTAGTAGGATAATAAATTTTATCTGTTGGCATCGAAGTAATATTTTTGCATTCTTCATGATCATTTTCATCAATCCAATAATTAAGCATGTGTCCTACATCCATAAGAGGGTCACCTCTTGTGCACATATCCCAATCAAACACCGCAACAGGTGTAATTTCTTCAGAGTTACTCCACATAATATTATCTAATTTAAAATCATTGTGTAAAATAGTAGTCGCTTGTGGCTCAGGTAAATTTGATCTCAAATAGTTTATTAATTTGTCAAACTTAGGTTTAAGAATTTTGTTGTCAGTTGATTTTTTCCATCTAATTTCCCAACCATCAAGTTGTCTTTTGACAAACCCTTCAGGTCTTCCTAAATTTCCTAAACCCACGAGCTCTGGGTTAATTTTATGAAGATCTGCCAAAACATCAATAATGCGAAAGCTCAATTTTCTTACATTTTCCTTAGTTTGTTTTATAAAAGGTTCCATTCTCTTTCTAATAACAAAGCCGTTTCTTCTTTCAATAATGTGAAAAGTCGAGCCAATTACGCTTTCATCACCGCAAAAATATAAACTTTTTGGTGCTAAAGAGAACATAGTATTGATTTTAGATTGAACAGTGTGCTCTCTATACATGTCATGTGACGAAGGTGCTATTGGGCCTAAAGGTGGCCTTCTTAGTACATATTCTGTCTCATCTACTTTTAAAAGATAGGTTAAATTTGCATGCCCTCCTGAAAATTGGAGAGTTTCAATATTTTTAAATTGCATATTTAATATATCCTTTAAATATAAACTCAAATTATTTAAATCAAGTTGCTCATCTTGTCTAATTTCAATTAATTCTTGGTCCATTAAATTCATATCAAGTTACCATTAATATTTTAATTTAAAATTATTTTGGTTATATTTTATAACTATTTATTATGTTAAATAAAAGTATAATAAGTAAAAGATTATAATTAGACTCAAGGAAAAGTATGAAAAATTTATTTGATTTAAATGGAAAAACAGCGCTTGTTACAGGAGGGTCAAGAGGCATAGGGGCTATGATTGCTGAAGGGTTTGTTAGGAATAACGTTAAAACATATATAACATCTAGAAAAGCAGAAGCTTGCAACATTAAAGCGAAAGAACTTTCAGAATTTGGGGAATGTATTTCGGTCCCTGCTGACTTAACTGATATGAATGAAATGGATAAATTAGTCTCTCGAATAAAAGACAAAGAAGAAAAACTTAATATTCTTGTAAATAATGCAGGTGCTGCGTGGGGTGCATCTTTTGATGATTTTCCTGAAAATGGTTGGGATAAAGTAATGGATACAAATGTAAAATCAGTGTTTTTCTTAACTCAAAAATTTGCTGATATTTTAGAAAAATCCGCTAGTAATAATGATCCATCAAGAATAATAAATGTAGGTTCGATAGATGGAGTAGGCATCCCAAGAGCAGAGACATATTCCTACCCTGCTTCAAAAGCTGCTGTTCATCAACTTACTAGAGTTCTAGCAAATAGGTTAGCTAAAAGAAATATTAATGTTAATGCAATAGCCCCTGGTCCTTTTCAAAGTAATATGATGGCCCATACGCTGCGGGAGCATGGAGAAGAGATTAAATCATCTGTACCAAGAGGTAGGATTGGTATCCCAGAAGATATGGCAGGTGTTTCAATTTTTTTGTCTTCGAAAGCCAGCTCTTATATTACCGGATCTATAATACCAGTGGATGGCGGTTCTCTTATAGCAAGAAGACACATGGAATGAGAAAATTATTAAAATAATTAAGTTAATTTTAACTAATTTTATGACCTCCAAATTGGTCTCTTAATTTATTTTTAAGAATTTTTCCTGTAGCTCCTAAAGGAATTAAATCAGTAAAAAGAACATCATCAGGTATCATCCATTTTGCTATCTTACCTTCATACATGTTTAGAATGTCGTCTTTCGAAGGCGATTTGCCTGGCATGGGTTGCACTATTACTATTGGTCTTTCTTCCCATTTTTCGTGGGGCACTGAAATTACTGCAGCATTAGCTACTTCCGGATGACCAACACAAATATTTTCCAAATCTATGGAACTTATCCATTCTCCACCAGATTTAATAATATCTTTTGTTCTATCCGTTATAGTCATGAAACCATCTGCATCTATCTTAGCAACATCGCCCGTATCAAACCAACCTCCATCAAGAAATCTATCTTTTTCTGTAGTATCATTATAATATTCCTTAAGAACCCAGAAGCCTCTTGAAAGTAATCTACCCTGAGTTTCTCCATCTTCAGGTAAATCATTACCTTCATCATTAACTAATTTCATTTGGTGACCAAAAATAGTTCTACCTTGTGCAATTTTTTGATCATAATATTCAGTTCTATTTTTTGGCTCTTCCGCAAATGCAGGCATATTTACAGTACCTAATGGGCTCATTTCTGTCATACCCCATGCATGTATCACCTCAGCTCCGAACTCATCTTCAAAACCTTCAAATAATGTCCTTGGACAGGAAGATCCTCCTATGACTAACCTTTTAACTGTATCTATTCTTTTGCCAGATTCTCTTAAGTGGTTTAATAATAAAAGCCAGATAGTCGGCACTCCAAGAGAAATTGTAACCTTTTCTGCATTCATGAGATCTGTTATGCTTTTACCATCTAACTTAGCACCAGGAAAAACAATTTTAGTCCCACACATTGGTGCTGCATAAGGCGTACCCCAAGCATTTACGTGAAACATTGGAACAACAGGCATTACCACATCTTTAGCACCATAAGGGACAACATCTTTTAAATTCATGCCATATGCATGAAGAACAGTTGACCTATGTGAATAAAGCACACCTTTTGGATTGCCAGTAGTTCCAGAAGTGTAACATAGTGATGAAGCTGTTTTTTCATCAAATTGTGGCCAGACAAATTTATCAGATTGATCTTTTATAAACTCTTCATAACATATAACTTTTATACCATCTTTAATATTGGGTTTTACCATATTTTTTTCGTCAGTCATAATAACTAAAGCTTCAACGGTTTTAAAATTTTTTGATGCTTTCTCTATTAATGGTAAAATGTTCAAGTCAACGCATAGGACTTTATCTTCAGCATGATTTACAATATAAGATACTTGGTCCGGGTGCAATCTAGGATTAAGTGTATGGCAGATAAGCCCGCTACAAGAAGTTGCATAATATATTTCTAAATGTCTATAGCCATTCCACGCTAAAGTTCCAACCTTATCACCCCGCTTTAAATTTAATGATTTAAAAGCATTAGCTAATTTTTTAGTTCTCTTTCCCCAACTTGAATAATTGTATTTATGAATTCCACCTTCAACTGTATTAGAAACAATTTCTTGTTTTCCATAATTTTTAATTGCATGTTCAAAAATGCTTGAAACTAGCAAAGGATGGTCCTGCATTAAACCTAACATTCTATAACTCCTAAAATTATATAATGATATAATATATTAAAAATATTATTAAAACCTAAAATTTATCTTCCATTTCATCAATTAACAAAGATTTTAAAATCTTGCCATTTTTATTCTTTGGCAACTCCGAATCTAAAAATGTCCAGTAATCAGGTTGTTTGTATTCAGAAAGATTTATTGAACAAAGTTTTTGTAATTTTTTTAAATTTTTACTTTGGTTGTCTGAATAAATGATAACATGTATTTTTTCTCCTAAAATCGAATCCATATGAGGTATCACAGCAACTTCTAAAACCAAACCACTCAAACTTATTAAATTTTCTATTTCAGTAGAATATATTTTGTAACCTCCCCTATTTATTACATCTTTTTTTCTATCTAAAATATATATATATCCATTTTTATCTTTGTACCCAATATCACCAGACTTCCAATATCCGTTAACGAATTCTTCTAATGTTTTTTTTTTATTTTTCCAATAACCTGGGATGACCATAGGTCCAAAAATCCACAACTCTCCCGTTTCTTCAATTGAAACTTCTTCATTATTATCATTCATAATCATTATTTTGCCTGTTTCCACTACTTTACCAACACTTGCTATAAAATTATTTTTATATTTGAGAGGCATTAATGTAGCAGGTGAACATGTTTCGGTAGATCCATATGCATTTACAAGTGAAAGATTAGGTAATAAAGATTTCAATTTTTTTATTGTTCCCAATGGCATAGATGCCCCACCAAAGCATCCAATTCTCCAATTTGATAAATCATATTTACTTAAATCATCTCTAATTAAACATAAATTATACATGGCAGGAACCATTATTAAGTATGTTAAGTGTTCTTTTTCTGCCAGATATAGAAATTCTTTAACGTCAAACTTTTTCATTAAGATCAGTGTTCCACCAGAAAAAAACATTGTCATAATATGAGCTACTAAGCCAGTTACATGACTGGCGGGCACCACTAAAATACTGTTATCTTTATCTGATAAACTGAAATGTCTTTGAAAATGAAGACAAGAGTGAATTATGTTTATATTTGTGATAACTGCACCTTTTGGATTTCCAGTAGTACCAGATGTATATAAAATAAAAGCAGGATCTTCTTCGTCAACAACATAAAAAGACTTCTTATTTTCAGTTATATTTTTTTTTAAAATCTTTTCGTCAAAATTTAGGAAGTACTTAACTGAAGTTATTTTTTGTTTTTCAGGTATGTTTATATTTAATAATTTGTCAAAAAAAATACTATTAGGGGTACAATCATTAATAATAGTTTCATTTTCAACAATAGAAGATTTTGGGTTTAAAGGTACAATAATTATTCCATCTTTTAAGCCTGCAAGAATATATATCAGTAAGGGCCAAGAATTTTCAAATAAAACACAAACTCTATCACCTTTTTTTATTCCTAGCTGGATAAAATGACAGGATTGATTAATAGCCAAATTATAAATTTCTTCATAAGAAATCCTTACACCGTCATCTATGACAGCTATATTAGCAGGATTTTTTTTTACATTCTTTTCAAATGCATGCCAAAAGTTTGTATCTCTTTTAACGAATGTAGAGACTAACCTATCCCGAAAATGAACTTCTTTGGAAACTTCTCGCATAAATTAAATAAACCTTCCTAACAATTAATTTAATTTACGTTTTCTCCTCTTTCAATTAGAAATTTTTTATCAAAAATATCCTCTGTGTGATTTTGTTCTGACTGACTTAGTATAATCGACATATTTTGTTTTTTTAAACCTTTTATCACCTCACTTAATCTCTGACTTAAAGCAGGTGCCACCCCTTCAAAAGGCTCATCAAGTAAAAGTAGTTGAGTTCCAGACACTAAGGCTCTTCCTAAAGCAGCCATTTTTTGTTGCCCTCCAGATAATAGCAAAGCTTTTCTTTCTGACATTTCTTTTAGCTCCGGCATTATTTGATAGACTAAAGTAAGTCTATTATTACTATCTAAACTTTTAATTGACCAAGATGGTAATAATATATTTTCTTCAACAGTCAATTCTGGTATCAAACCTCTATCTTCCGGCATATACCCTATTCCTAAAGCTGCTCTTTCATGGCTTGCTGAATTATTCAAATCTAGATCGTTAAATTTAATTGTACCATTTGCTAATTTGTTTACACCCATAATTGATTTCAACAGTGTGGTTTTACCAGCACCATTTCTACCAATTAACGAAATCATTTCACCTTTTTTAATATCTAAAGTAAAATTTTTTAAAGCTAAAATAGCACCAATTTTGACACTTACGCTATTAACGGTTAACATTATAATTTTGCCTTAACTTCAGTTTTTCCTGTTACATATTTTTTAACATTACTGTTGTTTAAAACTGTATTTCCATTTCCATCAGCAATCACCGCACCTTGATAAAAAGCTATAATTCTATCTGAATAATTTTGAACTATATCCATATCATGTTCAACAAAAATGACAGTTAATCCCTGACCGGACAGAGCTTTTGCAATAGTATCCATTAGTGGATATTTTTCTTCTGCACCTACTCCACTAGTTGGTTCATCTAACAATAAAATATCGGGTTTTCTTACTAATGCCATAGCTATGTCAAGAAGTTTTCTAACACCGCCAGGTAATTCACTTACTTGCCTGTGTGCAAATTCGTTTAATGCAAATCTATTTAGTGTTTCATCAATGAAATCGCCATTTTCTTTTGATCTTGCATTTTTGAAATAAGAGTGTTTTTTTTGGGAAGTACCCAATGCAATAAGTAGATTTTCCCAAGCCGTCATAGGTTCAAAAATTTGAGGTATTTGAAATGATCTACTAATACCCTTTTGAGTAATTATTCTCGGATCAAGTTGAGTAATTTCCTCATTTTTTAAGTATATATGCCCGGTGTCTGGTTTAAGATATCCTGTAACCATGTTCATAAATGTTGTTTTTCCAGCTCCATTTGATCCAATTAGTGAAACCTTTTCTCCTTTATCAATATTTATATTGACGTTATTGGCTGCTACTACAGCTCCAAACGATTTATTAACATTTTCTGCTCTTAAAAGACTTTGTTTAGACATTTAGAAACTCTATAACTCTATTTATTTACTTTTTTTTAATCTATCAAAAAATTGTTTGAAAAAAGATCCAATTCCTGAAGGAATAAAAATAATACTTAATATCAGAAACAAACCTAAAATTAACTGCCACGTATCAGGGAAATATCTTCCTGAAAAAGATCTGACTAATTCTAATAACAACGCCGCCAAAAATACTGCCGGAACACTTAAATATCCTGCAAGTATTGATATGAATACAAATTCACCAGAGGTGGTCCAATATGTAAATTCGGGGTCTATATGTCCTAACGCAATTCCATTAAGAGCTCCACCCATACCACCTAATCCTGCTGCAATTGTAAAATTTAATACTGCTACATTAAAAGCTGAAGACCCGAGATATTCTACTCGCAGTTCATTCTCTCTAACAGCTAAGGCAATTAATCCAGGAGTCGAATCATAATAATACCTGAGCAAAATTGATATAAATCCTGTCATTATTATAGCAACCACGTACAACACATAATCAGCATATTCTGAAGAAGGTTTAATTCCAAAATAAGTAGACTCAGGAAGTACAAAACCGTCAGAACCACCAATTGCATCAATTTTTATTAAAATTCCGTATAGGACCATAGAAAAAGCAAGTGATAGCATGGCAAAAAATATATCTCGATATCTAGCGAGAAGTGGAGCTATTATTAAGCCAACCAAGCCTGTAAATAGAAAACTTACAAATAACAATAACATTGCATCAGTTAGACCGGCTTGTGTACCAAGAAGTCCGGCGGTATAACCACCAATTCCAAAAACAAAACCTTGGCCAAAAGATACCAATCCTCCTCTCATTAGAGTAATTATTCCCAGACCAACAAGACCATAAGCAATAGCTTTTGTAATAACAAATACAAGCCAGTTTGGAATTAATAGTCCAACGAGAATTAGAAATGACATTAAAAAAATACTTTGAAACAATAAGTTATTATAAAGTTTTTCTGACATTATATTTTCCTAGCTTGAGCACCTTGAAACAAACCCTTGGGTTTAAAAATTAACATCCCTGCCATACAAAAATACATTATAAAAATTTCAGCTTCTGGAAGTTTATGAACACATGTTGCTCTTGCCATTCCAATTATCAAAGCACCAATAACAGCTCCTGGAATGCTACCTAGCCCTCCAATTATCACTACTGCAAAACTTTCAATTACAACCGCAACACTAATGCCAACCTGAACTGAAATTAATGGAGCAGTAAAAGATCCGGCCAATGCGGCTAAAAATGCTCCAACAAAAAAGGCTGCTAAATAAACTTTATTTATATTTACTCCCATACAACCACTTATTTCCGGATTATGAATGACTGCCAATACTATTTTACCTGACTGAGTTTTATTAAGTACAAACCATAGAAAAAGGCCACAAAAAATAGCTAATCCGATAAGAGCTAAGTCATAACCGACATAATATAAAGATCCAAACTCTAGGGCTCCAAGAAGTTCTCTTGGTTCTGAAACATATAAGGAGTTCATTCCCCAAATTAATTTTTGAACATCTTCTAAAACAAGATAAATAGCATAAGTCACAAGAACGATTAAAACTTCATCTTGACCATAAAATCTTCTTAAAATTCCTCTTTCCATTATTGGAGTGATAATTATAGCCACTGCTAATGCTGAAACTAGCATCGCTAAAATAACTAATTGTTCTGGCATTCCCAATGAATAAAAAATAGGTACTAGTGTCGCAGTTGAGTAGGCTCCTAGTGCATATATTCCACCGTGAGCAATGTTAAGTATTTTAAGGACACCAAAAACAAAAGTTAAACCAAGAGCTACAATAAATAACCACGATGCATAAATAGCACCGTCTAAAACTATAGTTAAAATTTCATCAACCAATATTTATCTCTTTAAGTAAATTTATTAGTAATAAATAAAGCCAAGACAAATGATTTTATGTCTTGGCCATATTATTTTTATTTTAAACTAGCAATCGGCTCCAGGAAATCCAGCATTAATCCAATCTACAGCTTTGATGCCATTAGGTGGGTTCACACAACTTGCTTTATATCTGACTATATCAGTAACAGTTATATTTCCATCCTTATCCTTTGCAGTTGTTCCAATAGCATGGGGTTGAATGGCCTGATGACCGTCACCAAGTTTCATTTGCACAAGACCACCTGGAGAGTCAAACTCAAGACCTCTAAAAGCAGCAGCTATTTCATCTTTATTAGGCTTTTTACCACCATTTTTTTCCATAGCTTTTTCAATTGCCATTTTCAGACCCATCAATCCTTGAACCATTCTATATGGAGGTTGTGCAGGGAAAACTCCATATTCGTCCATATATGATTTATAAAACCATTTATTTAACTCGGAGTCAGGAGCCATCATTCCATATTGTCCTCTTGCGCCCAGAATAACACCTTCAGGATACTTGTTACCAAGACCAGGCATTACATGGTCACCAGCTGAAAAAACAACCTGTGTTCTTTTAAATAATCCTCTTGGCTTGGCTTGCAAAATGAAAGATTGAAGGTCTCCACCCCATAGTGAACTATGAACAACTTTTGCTTTTGAATTCATTAAAGCAGAAATTTCAGTTCCATATTGACCTGAGAAAATTTTTGGAAATAATTCATTTTTAATTTCAGAACTAGGAGATAGTTTCTTTACCGAAACACTAAAATCTTTCCAACTATCTTTTCCCCAAGCATAATTTTGATTAATGCCAGCTATAGAACTTATATCGTGGCCCTTTTCTATCAAATATTTTGCTATGGCAATATTATCCATAGCTGCGTGAGCTGCAGTTCTAAAAACATATTTATATGATGCGTCTTCAAAAACTCTAGGAGTTCCACAATCATAAAGTACAGTCAAAGCCTTGAGTTCGTCTGCTACTGACGGAATAGCCATACAATCCCCAGAAGATACATAACCTAATACAGCATCAACTTTATCTCTTTGAACTAAATTTCTAAATTCTTGAACCTGCTTTGTTGCTCCACCAGATTCATCAATGGGTATCGCAGTAATTTTCATACCACCAAAACCTTTTTTATTATATGGTGCTGGCACTTTTCCTTCATTCAATAATTTAATAAATAATTTACCACCATTCCACGCAGGAACTCCGAATGGCTCAGCCGCCGGCCCTGATAAAAATGTTACTACACCAAGTTTAAAACCTTTATGTCCGTCAGCGTTACTAATGCCCACAAAAGTTAATAAAGAAATCAAAATTGATGATATTAAAATTAGACATTGTCTAAAAAAATTCATTGTTTTCCTCCAAAGTTAAAAAAGTATCATAACTAAACTAAATATTTAATTATAATTCAATACATAAACTAATATAGTTTTTAAAAAATTATAGTCTAGACTGCTTTATTGCTTTTTTTAGATTAAATATTTCTTTTTGAGAAATTTTCATAAGAGGAGGCCTCACGATTGCCTCTTCCATCTTTCCAGTTAAAACTAAAACTTCCTTCATTCTATTATGCATATCCAAAAATGGGGGAGAATAAAAAGCTTGAGTTAAAGGAAAAATTTGATCATTAATTCTTTGGGCACTCTGTAAATCTTTAGCTTTAACAGCATTAAACATTTCAACCTGTAAAGAAGCAATTACGCTACCTGCACCTGATAGCAAACCTTTCGCTCCCATTACCAATGATGACATTAACCAAGAGCTATGTGTAGTAAGAACGTTTACTGGATTAGAGAGATTTTGAAATGTTTTTATATGTTTTTCATGAACCATAGGATCGTTTGACCAATCTTTTATGGCTTTAATAGTGGGTACAGCTTCAAATAATGTTAGTAATGTATCAAATGGATAAGTTAAATTTCCTGAAGATGGGTAGTTAAAACATATGAGAGGTAGATCTGTTGCATCTGCAATTCTTTTAAAATGCTCCACAGCCATTTCCGGCCTCAAATGACCACCCATAGCCATACTTTGCGGAGGAAAGCATAATAAAGCAGAGGCGCCAGTTTTATAAGACATTTTAGCAATTTTGGCAGCCTCTATACTGCCGTCAGCATAAACACCATTTATAATAGGCATAAAATCACCAACCTCTTCAAGAGAAAAACTTAAAATGCGCTTTTGTTCTTCAAAATCACAGGCATGTATCTCAGAAGAATGTCCATTGACAGTAATAGCTGAAATACCGTTTGTTACCGCGCACTCTTTTATATGCTTTCTACTTGCTTTTTCATTTATTTGATAATCTTTATCAAAGGCTAGTAATGTTGCTGGAATAACACCTTCTAATTTTATGTTTTTATTTTGTAACATTAAAATCTCCGCAGAAATTTATTTTTATTTAATATTAAATAATCTATCATTCATGATGAAAATTAAAAATAAAATAAGAGAGTAGAAAATGGTAGTTATTAAACACCCCTCAGAAATTGGAAATTTTATTAAAAAGCCATTGACACCAAGTGAATGGTATCACGTAACTCAGGAAAAAATTAATAACTTTGCTGAAGCAACTTCTGATCATCAATGGATACATGTTGATGAAGAAAGAGCAAAAAAAGAAATGCCCGATGGTAAAACTATTGCTCATGGCTACTTCATGGTATCTTTACTACCAAAATTGGCAGCTCAAAATGCTCAAATTCAAAATTCATCTAAAACATTAAATTATGGTTCTGATAAAGTACGCTTTATCAACACGGTAAAGGCTGGATCGCAAGTTAGACTCAATAGAACTATAATATCATGTGAAGAAATGAAGAATGGTGGATACAGAGTCGTAAATAAATGTGAATTAGAAATTAAAAATGAAAGTAAGCCAGCATTTATTGCTGAAACAATATCTTTAGTATTTTCATAATTAATAAATTATAAAGGGCCTTAAATGAAAGCGATTGTTTGTAGTGATTTTGGACCAATCCAAAATATAGAATATAAAGATGTCAAAGAACCTATTATTCAAAGTGAAAGTGTAATCATAAATGTTAAGTCTGTAGGTGTAAATTTTCCAGATGGATTATTAGTTCAAGGCAAATATCAATTAAAACCAGAAACTCCTTTTATTCCTGGAATGGAAGTAGCTGGAGAAATTTTAAAAGTTGGATCAAGTGTAAAAAACTTTAAAATAGGTGATAGAGTTACAGCTCTTTCTCAGCTTAGTGGATATGCAGAACAAGCTGTTGTCCAAGAAAAAAAAGTTTTTAAAATACCGCCTAAAATGTCTTTTGATGATTCATGCGCACTTTTGTGTGCATATGGAACTTCTCATTACGCTCTAAAACAAAGAGCTAAATTACAAAAAAATGAGTTACTAGTTGTTTTAGGAGCCTCGGGTTCAACTGGAATAGCAGCCATTCAAATAGGTAAAATAATAGGAGCAAAAGTAATTGCTGTATCTTCAAATCCTGAGAAGCAAAAGATAGCCAAAGATAATGGAGCAGATATTTCCATTGGATACGATAATCTTAAAGAAGAATTAAAAAGCATATCAAATGGAAAAGGTGTCGATGTTATTTTTGACCCTGTTGGAGGGGATATATTTGATACAGTGGCTAGAACAATGGCTAGAAGTGGTAGATTATTAGTTATTGGATTTGCATCAGGTACAATACCAAAATTAGCAGTTAACTTAGCATTAGTAAAAGAGTTTAGTGTAGTTGGTGTCTTCTGGGGAGCTTTTACCCGAGGAGAACCTACAGAATATAAAAAGAATATGATTGAACTATTTGAATGGTATCAAAAAGATCTACTTAAACCTTTGATAGAAGAAAATTATCCATTGTCAGAAGCTGCAAAAGTATTAGAAAAAATTCTTGCAAGAGGCGCTAAGGGTAAAATAATTTTAAAACCTTAGTTGATATAAAATTATAAAATTTTTTATTCTTTCTTTAAAACCTTCCCAAAAAAATGGGAAATAAAAAATAAAACTGCACTAACAACTACAATGGAAGGTCCAGATGGAACATCTGTTTCAACAGATATAAAAATTCCTATTATAACTGAAAAAATACCAATTAAGGTTGAAGCTACTACCATAATTTCTGGTGAATTGACTAGTCTTCTAGCAGTTGCAGCAGGTATTATTAACATTGCTGTAATTAATAAAAGTCCAATAATTTGCAATGACAACGCAACAACTATGGTTAAAACTGATGTCAATAACAAATTCATGTATAGAGGATTAATTCCCTCTGCTTTTGCTAAATCTTCATCCACGGTCACTAAAAGTAAAGATGACCAATTTAATAATATAAGAATTATAGCTAAAAAAACTCCTATATACATTCCCCAAATATCATTTGAGCTTACTGTCAAAATGTCACCAAATAAAATAGCATGTAGATCTATTTTAATTTTATTGAATGAAATTACTATAATCCCAATTGCAAGGGCTACGTGGGCCAATACACCTAATAAGGTATCAGATGAGAGAGCTTTACTTTGTTGTAACCATAAAAATAGAAATCCAAAGACCAAACAGACAAAAACAACTCCTATATTTATGCCGACACCAAGTAATATTCCTATTCCCGCACCTAGTAAGGAACTATGTGCAATTGATTCGCCATAATATGAGAGTCTTCTCCAAACGACAAAACAGCCTACTAGCCCAGATATTAGAGCAACGGCAACACCTGCTAAAACACCTCTTATAATGAAAGGATCAGTTATTTTATTCTCCAGTAATAATATTATTGTGTTGAACTGTTTCAGTCTCGTTTGAATGTTGATAAACTGCCATTATATCTGCCATATCTTTACCAAACATAGATATAAATTCAGGATCTTTGGTAATTTGCTGAGGTTTACCGACGCAGCATATGTGATTAGAAAGACATAATACTTTTTTTGTTGAAGCCATAACTAGATGTAAATCGTGAGACACCATCAAAATACTTAAACCTCTTTTCAGATATATGGATTGCAAAAGATTATAAAAGTAGATTTGACCAGAAACGTCTAAATTTTGAGCTGGTTCGTCAAGAATAAGTAATTCAGGATTATTCAGCAAACTTCTTGCAAGCAATACTCTTTGCATTTCACCTCCAGACAAAACTGAAAGTTGCTTGTTAATTATTTTCTTAATCTGAGTTTCTGATACAACTTGTCTAAAAGAAATCTCATCAAATTTTTTTCTTACGGTTATAAAATTTTGGACACTCATAGGCATTGTATTAATGATATTTATGGACTGGGGCATATATCCCATTTTTAAATTTGGTTTTTTTATAATTTGGCCACTATCAGGCTTGTAGAACTGCATTAAACATTTTAGTAGCATAGTTTTACCAGCACCATTTGGTCCAATAATTGTAAGAAAGTCGTTTTTTTTTATTTCTATATCAATATTTTTTAATATGGCTTTTTCATTTTTTACTACACTGATATTTTGTGCGGATATTAATGCATTTGTAGTTTTCATTTTTTGGTGACAATCTTTTTTGAACTTTTAATTTTAAATAATATTAATAAATCATTATTAATAAATTGTTTAACATTCAAACTTAACTAATTTTCTTAATATTCTTTATAAATTTTTATAATTTCTTATACCTTATTAATCTTGACTTTTAAAGGTTATATACATAAATATGTTATGTTATAACATTACAATATTTAAAGGACAAATGATGAATAAAATACTTTCTTTTATAATTTTGATATTATTTTCAAACTCTACTGTTTTTGCCAGCGAGACGAAGGGAGTCATCACAACAATTCAGCCTATCAATTCACTTGTTAGTGCAGTAATTGGTAATACTGGCAAAACTATTTCATTGATACCAGCAGAAATTTCTCCACATGAGTATAAATTAAAACCTTCTGATGCAAAGAAAATGCAAGAAGCGAATATTATTTTCTTCGTTTCAAATCATTTAGAAAGTGGCGTTACAAAAGTTTTCAAAAATTTGCCTAAAAATATTAAAATAATAGATCTATTAGAAGAGACAGGGATCGAACATCTTGCAATAAGAGATAATGAAGCTTGGGAACGTCATGACCACCATGGACATGAAGGCCATGACGACCACGATGATCATGGTAAGCATGGTAAAAAACATGACGATCACGACCATGATAAACATGCTAAAAAATATGATGATCACGATCATGATAAGCACGGTAAAAAGCATGACGACCACGATGATCATGATAAACATGGTAAAAAGCATGACGATCACGACCATGATAAACATGCTCAAAAGCATGACGATCAGGATGATCATCAAAGTAAAGACGATGTTCACATCTGGTTAAGCCCAGATAATGCAATCAAAATCGTTAAAAAAGTGAATGAAGAATTAAGTTTGCTTTTCCCAAACAATGCTAGTCAATATAAAGAAAATTCAAATAATATTATTAATAAAATAAGTGATTTAAAAAGTGAGTTAACAAAAGATCTAGCTCCAATTAAAGACAAACCTTATGTGGTTTTCCATGATGCGTATCAATATTTCGAAAAAGCATTTGGGCTAAATGCCGTTGGTTCTGTTGCACTAGAGGGTGATATCGCATCATCACCAAAACAGATATCTTTTATTAAAGATAAAATAAAAAAATTAAATGCCTCATGTGTATTTCAAGAGCCACAATTTGACAGTAAATTAGTAAAAATAGTTGTTGAAGGAACGAATGCGCAAATTGGAACTCTAGATCCATTAGGCGTGAACATTTCTGGAAAAGAAAATTTTTATATACAATTACTAAAAAATATGGCTAAAAGTTTAAAGGAATGTTTAGGATAAATGAGTTATGTTAATCTGTGAAAATCTTTCATTTTCAATTGATGGTCACAAATTATTCTCAAACATAGATTTTAAAATAAAAAAAGAAAAGGACCTGTTAATTACAGGTCCTTCTGGTATAGGAAAGACAACATTATTAAGTGTTTTATGTGGTCTTCAAATACCTACTGAAGGAAGTATTCGTTATAATGATATTTCCCTTTATAGTTTATCTGAAAACAAAATTGACGAATTTAGAGGAAAACAACTCGGAATAGTTTTTCAAAGTTTTAATTTAATTAATGCATTTACAATTAAGCAAAATCTACAAGTAGCAAATACTGCGGAAGGTTCCCGAGATACAGATAATCTTTACGACCTCCTTGAAAGAGTGGGATTAGCTGATAAATCTCATATCAAGGTTTCAAATTTAAGTATTGGTGAAAAACAAAGGGTTGCGGTAGCACGTGCATTTATAGGGCAACCGAAATGGATATTTTGTGATGAGCCTACATCATCATTG
This sequence comes from SAR116 cluster bacterium AG-335-N04, assembly GCA_003279355.1. Lineage (GTDB taxonomy): Bacteria > Pseudomonadota > Alphaproteobacteria > Puniceispirillales > Marisalimonadaceae > Marisalimonas. The sequence continues at coordinate 36,009 of QBZS01000001.1, read as the reverse complement.
GATGATAAGAATACAGATATTATTACAAACCTAATCAAAGAAGAAAGCTTAAGACACAAAGCCTCATTAATTTTAATAACTCACGACAAACGTGTTCAATCAATTCTTAATTTCAACGAAATTTTGAGATTAGGAGAAGTATTATAAATATATTCTTAATTTCATATTTGTATTTAAAATCTAAGCTATTAAATTTCATGATGAGTATACTTTTAATGATATTAGGTGTCACAATAATTACATTGTCAGTTTTAGTTAATCAAATTACTAAGAATACTTTTACCAAAAATAATCCTAATTTGGATGTAGTAGTAGGTGCCAAGGGAAGCCCTCTTCAATTAGTTTTATCATCTATTCATCACATTGATATTCCAACGGGAAATATAAGTTACAAAAATGCTAAAAAAATTATGAAACATCCTGCTATTAAATTTGGAGTTCCAATTTCGTTAGGTGATAATTTCCAAAATTACAGGATAGTAGGTACTGATAAGAAATTCTTAAAACTATATGATGCAGAATTAGAAATAGGTTCTATGTGGGAAAAGCCTATGCAATCCGTAATTGGTTCCAATGTAGCTAATTTCACTAAATTAAAAATTGACAAATTTTTTGTGGGATCTCATGGTTTAATTGATACAGGCGACATTCATTCTGAACAACCTTATAAAGTAGTTGGTATCTTAAAAAAGACAGGTACTATATTAGATAATTTAATTATCACCAGCTTGGATAGTGTATGGAATTTACATTCAAATCAAAATGACATTTTGAAAAACAGTGATAGCTTAGAAGTAACAGCATTATTATTAAAATATAAAAATAAAACTTCCGTCTTTTCTTTTCCAAGACTAATTAACAAAAACACAAGTATGCAGGCAGCTAGTCCTAATCTTGAAATTTCTAAATTATTTAAGTTAACTGGCGGAGCCCATAAAATTATTAATTATTTAAGCATTATAATTGTATCTTTATCATTTGCAGGGATTTTATTCACATTATTAAATAATATAAACGAAAGAAAATATGATCTGGCAATATTAAGAACACTTGGTTTTACTAGGGAACGAATTTTTTCTATAATTTTAATCGAGGGAATGACTATTTCAATTTTAGGAAGTTTTATTGGGTTGATCTTAGGAGGTATAGTCTACAAGTGCATTGAATTTTTTTCATTACTTGGAAGAAATATAGTTACAGGACAGCTTGATTTTATTTATGAAATTTTAACAATATGGTTTGTTATTCTGATTATTTCTTTTCTTACTTGTCTTATACCCTGCATCAAAGTATATAAACAAAATATTAGAAACACCTTGTTAAATAGTTAATTATTTATTTTTACAGACGTATAGTGAGATATGAAAAGATCAAAACATGAATAAAAAATTAATAATTATACTCATTTGTTCTTTATTTCCATTTGAGGTATTTGGATTTGAAAAATTTAACCTTAATGATATTGATCCATCTGAAAATATTATAGTCGAGGATTTATTTGAGCCACTTGAAGTAACTGGTGATGCAATACCTTGGCAATTATTTAAAAAAACCAAAGAGATTGAAGATTGTACAATTGATAAAGATGGGTTTGATTATTGTCTTATAAAACCAATTTATCATGATAATATTAAAAAATATAATGGAAAAACAGTTACTGTAATGGGCTTTATGTTTCCTCTCGAGCAATCAGAAAAACAAAAAAGATTTTTGATTGGACCATATCCTTTGAGTTGTCCATTTCACTACCACGTTGGACCGTCTCAAGTTATCGAAATCAGTTCAGAAAAGGCAGTTGACTTTTCCTTTGATCCTATAACAATAAAAGGTAGGCTTGAGGTAAAATATAATAAAGAAACTGGAACTTTTTATTATCTAAAAATTTTCAAATCATAATTTAAAGAGTTTCAGAAACACCCCAAACATTTGTAACCTGACTTGATAAAACTCCGCCATTACCATGAGCTACTGACAATTTTGCATTGTCAATCCATCCTCCACCCGATCTTTCACCTACATTGTCTCCTGCAGAATTCCTTAATTGACGAATAGCTTCTAAAGTTACAAAAAGACCATACATTCCTGGATGTACACAGGACAACCCTCCTCCATTAGTATTAACTTTTAAGGATCCAGAGGGCCCAATATTGTTGTTTTTAACCAATTCAATAGCTTCACCTTTTTTACAGAAACCTAAATCTTCAAGAAATAACAATGTATTTATGGTGAAGGCATCGTATAATTGTATTGTATCCATGTCATTGGCTTTATAACTAGACATCTTAAACGCCCTTTGGCTACTATCTATTGCCGATGTTCTAACTAAATCAGGCATTTCAGAAACCATTCGGTGATGGTGTTCCATTGCTGCTCCAAGCAAATAAATAGGAGTATTCTTAGTATCTTTAGCTCTATCAGACCTTGTCATTATGACCGCAGCCCCTCCGTCAGTGACTAGGCAACAATCTAGTTTACCCAAGGGATCTACAATTGGTCTTGCTGAAAGAACATCTTCAACAGTCAAGGGACCTTTATCATAAGTGTAAGCTCTTGGATTAAGTAAGGCCCAGTCTCTTGCAGATACTGCTACATTTGCCAAATCTTCGCGAGATGCTCTAAATTCGTGCATATATCTTTTTGCAGCTAAAGCATATGCAGTAACTGGCATTCTAGGTTCATATTGTGCTTCATATGGCATTGCTTCTGAAATAGTTTTAAATCCTCCAATACTTTTTTGATTAGAGCCATATGCAACGACTGCAACATTTATCAATCCCGCATCTAAAGCCAAAGCAGCTGTCAAAATATGAGATAAAAAGCTTGATCCACCAATCTGAGAACCATCAGCAAATTTCGGTTTTAAACCAAGATATTCAGATAAAGACATCGCCGCCATGGAATGAAAGGCTGTTGCAGCAAATACTCCATCAACTTCATTTAATTTTATTCCTGCATCATCTAAAGCGTCATGAACAGAGTTTGCCATTATCTCCATAGCGCTCCAACCTGATGCCATTCCACAACCACTTTCTGCTAGGCCAACGACAGCAGTTTTACCTCTTAAATTGTTAATATCATTTTGGTTCATTATAATTATCCTTGTAAAATATCAAAAATTACCGCTGGTTCCCCATTAAGAATTGAAATTCTAGCTTTTACTTTTTGACCTATTTGAACTTTATCTGGCTCTGTGCCTTCAACCCTTGCCATCATTCTTGGGCCTTCATCCAGAGTAATTAAAGACAAATTAAAATCACCACCCTTTTCTGGTAACCTCCTATTGCAAGTGGTGCTATGAACAGTTCCTATTCCAGATGCTTCTACCCACTCTAAATCCCTTTCACCAGTACCTGGAAAAGCAACTCGCGGATGAAAGAAAAATTTATCTAAACTTTTACACCTTTGGATCATAAATTTTCCTTCAGACAAATAATTTTTAAATTGTTGTTCTGGGCCAACCAATCCTTTTAAGTTTTCTGGCATTTTTCTTCCTTTTTTAAAGTTCTATTTAGGTACAATCAATGCATCAAGCGCAATAACACTATTCTCACTGACTAAAATTGGGTTCATTTCGACTTGATCAATCCGATCAAAATTAGCTGCAATTAAATTAGATAAGTTAACAATCGCAGTTATTAAAGACTTTACATCAACAGAAGGTTGACCCCTAGTACCAAAAAAAACATCTTTACTTTTTAAAGACAAAATCATTTTTTCAGCTTTCTCAGAAGATACTGGAGCTTCAGCAAAAGAAATATCTTTCATTACTTCTGTATATATTCCACCAAGACCAAACATAACTATTGGTCCAAATACTGGGTCAATTTTAGCACCTAAAATGCATTCAATTCCTCCTTTTATCATTGGTGAAATCATGACCCCGTCAATTATAGCCGTAGGAGCTTTTTCATTAACATTTTTATGAATTTTTTTAAAAGCTTCTCTAGCCTGATCTATATTTTTAATTTCTAAAATTACACCACCAACTTCTGTTTTATGTTGAATATCTGATGACAAAATCTTCATTACGTATTTGGTATCATCATTTTTAAAAAGGGAGGATAAATCATCTAAGTTTTTAATCTGCAAAGATTTTACAACTGGTAAATTAGCAGCCCTTAAAATTTCACTACAGTCGATTTCGTTTAATTTCTTTTCAGGTATTTTTATGACAAAATCATTTTTTTTAAAATCTTGTTTAGCCTCATTTAGATTAAATTTTTCTCCAAAAAACATCAATGCAGACATTGCTATAATAGCTCTCGTAGGATCTTCAATACATGGAAACCCTTCTTTTTCATACATTTTAATGTATTCTTCAGGCGCAACCATACAATTTATAAACAATTTATTTTCGTACCCTTTCATAGCCTGTTTAAGAGATGATAAAAGGGGTTTTGATAAAACAGGAGAGCCTGCAACAGATGTCCAAAAACCTATTAATGCATCATAACCACCTTTTGAGAGCATTAAGTCAGTAAACTTTGGTATCAACGATAAATCATTAAAAAATTGAGCTGTCACATCGACAGGGTTCATCGGTGATGCAAAAGGTACAAGTTGTTTTAATTCATCTTGAGCATCCTCTGGCATGGGACCAACTATTAGACCTTCATCGGATGCAGCATCTGCCATCAATACACCGCCTCCTCCTGATATAGTTACTATACCTAAATTTTTTCCCGCAGGAAATATCCTTGGTTTAGTTGCATAAGCTACATCTAACATTTCTTCTGTGCTTCTTACTCTATAGGCACCATGAGCTTTTAACACTTCATCGTAAATAACGTCTTCACCTGCCAAAGAAGCTGTGTGAGAGTTAGCTGCTGCAGCACCAACTTCTGATCTACCTACTTTCATAAAAATTACTGGCTTTTTTTCAGATCTTGCAGTGTCTAAAGCTCTAGTAAATTGCTCTCCATCTTTTACACTTTCAGCGTATGCCATAATTGAATGAACATCTGGATCCTCAGCCATTAATTGGATTGTTTCTCCTACTGACAAGTCAACTTCGTTTCCAGTTGTCATCCAATATCTTATTCCTAAACCTCTTTGATGAGCTACCATATATATATGGCTTCCATAAGCGCCTGATTGGCTGGCAATTGATATTCCGCCTGGCTTTGGAGTAGCCCTGTCTATGGTTGATGTAAATGTTGGATAAAAATTAGTAGCTGAGTTAAAAAGTCCAAGGCAATTTGGGCCTATTACTCTTAAACCACTATCTTTACTAATTTTTTTAATTTGGTTTTGATAGATTTGTCCTTGACCACCTATTTCGGAAAACCCTGAAGAAAAAATTAATGCTGTTTTTGCCTTTTTTTCTACAGCCTGTTCAAGGACAGACACAACTATTTGAGAAGGAACTGCGACTAAAATAAAATCTAAATCTTCTTTTACATCTAATAAAGAAGAGTAAGCTTTAATACCTTGAACACTATCTCTATTTGGGTTAATTGGAAAAATCCCTCCTGAAAACTTTTGTTCAATCATATGGGCTAATGGGCGTCCTCCAATCCTAGCTTTATTATCTGAGGCGCCAACAATAGCAATTGATTTAGGTGACATAATTTCTTGTAGAGTAGTCATGTTTAGCCTCTAATTAATAGACAAGATTTAAACATTCTATAATCTACATTAAATAATAAACTTGTTAAATGAAATATTGAATATAATTTGCCAGATTGTTCAAAAATATAATGCCTAGAATTGTTTTTTTAAGTTGCTTTATACAAATGTTTTCTATGACAGGATTTGCTGTATGGCCCATCTATTTATTAGACCTTCAAACCTTATGGAATTTGTCAAATAGTGAAGCTGGTTGGATAAGTGGATCATTTTACATTGGGTATGTCATTGCAACTCCGTTTTTAGTAAGTATGACCGATACTTTTGATGCCAGAAAACTATATTGCTTTTCTTCTCTACTTGGTTGCTTAGGTTTATTATTATTTTCTTTTTTTGCTAACAACGTTATTAATGCTTCAATCTATTGGGCTCTTGTTGGCGCGGGTCTTGCTGGTACATATATGCCTGGATTACAAATACTTAACTCAAGACTTAACAAGATCTCAAGAGAGAAATATGTTGCTGTTTACACATCTTTTTTTGGATTGGGTGTTGCATTTTCGTTCTCTGTATTTGGTTTTATAAAAAGTTATGAAATTTCTTGGGAAGAAGCCTTTTTATTTGCCTCAATTATTCTTTTTATTTCTGCTTTTCCTCTATTGTTATTTTCTGGAGAAGAAATTGAAGAACGCGAAAGAAGATCATATCAAGGTATTGTAAAAGTAATTATCCCTATTTTTACTACATGTAAAAATAAGAAAGCATTGCCGTTTATACTTGGCTATGGGGGACATACATATGAACTATTTGGGTTTAGGAGTTGGACATTTCCTTGTATATTATTTCTTTCAAATTATTTTAACACCAAAGTCAGTGACGCATTCATTGCAAATTGTATTGGTTTAATGGGCTTTTTGGGTATTTTCGCATCTATCTACGGTGCTAGGTACTGCATAGGAAAAGACAGAGCAAGAATAGTAAGTAAGATGGGATTAATATGTTTTATTGGTTCAATTTTAACTGCTATTTCTTTTTGGTTTAGTTTTTGGTTAGCCCTTTTAATGCTTTTTATATATAATAGTCTTATAGTGCTTGATTCAGGATCGTTAACTACTGGAACAGTAATTAACGGTAAACCAGAAGATAGAGGCGTAAGACTAGCTCTTCACTCAATGGTCGGTTTCTTTGGAGGAGCGTTGGGAGGTCCTATAATTGGGTTTATTCTGGATAATTTTGGGGGACAAACAAGTCATTTAGCTTGGTTCTTATCATTTTTATGTTTAGGATTAGGATCTTTATTTTCAACAATATGTTTTAAGTATTATTTAACAAAAGTTTAAATAAAAATAGATGTCACAATATATCAATAAGGAAAATGTTTAACAAACGGAGAAAATTAGATGAACACCAAAATTATACTTAATGAAAGACCACATGGTGAACCAACTCTTGACAACTTTAAAACTGTGAAAGAAGAAATTAGATCTCCAAAGGAAGGAGAGGTTTTGCTCAAAACTATTTACATGTCCTTAGACCCGTATATGCGAGGTAGAATGAACGATGCTAAAAGCTATGCTAAACCTGTTGCGATTGGTGAAGAAATGGAGGCAGGCGCATTAAGTCAAGTTATAGAAAGTAATTCAAAAAACTTTAAAGTTGGAGATTTTGTAGAAGGTCGAACTGGTTGGCAAGATAATCCTACTATCGATGAAAAAAAATTAAGAATAATTGACCCAAAGATGGCTCCACTTTCAACCTCTATTGGTGTATTGGGCATGCCTGGAACAACAGCATATGTTGGTATGCACAACTTTGCAAAACCTCAAAAAGGTGAAACTCTGGTTGTTTCTGCAGCTTCAGGTGCAGTCGGAGCTACTGTTGGACAGATTGGGAAAATATATGGATGTAAGGTAGTTGGTGTTGCAGGTACTAATGAAAAATGTGAATTTACAAAATCAGAATTAGGTTTTGATGAATGTATTAATTACAAAGACGACAATTTTAAAGACCAACTTAAGTCTGCTTGTCCCGATGGTGTGGATATTTACTGGGAAAATGTTGGAGGTGTAACCTTTGATACTGTAATGCCTCTTCTTAACGATTATGCAAGGATACCTGTCTGTGGCTTAATTTCCTTATATAATGCTACAAGTATGCCCGTTGGTGAAAAAGATCGTTTACCACTATTATTTAGACAAGTTTTAACAAAAAGGATGATGATCAAGGGCTTCATAGTGTTTAACCATTACGATCAAAGAGAAGAATCGATTATAGCTTTGTCTAATTGGATTAAAGAGGGTAAAATTAAATATAAGGAAGATTTTGTGGATGGACTCGAAAATGCTCCTAATGCTTTCATTGGTTTATTAAAAGGAAAGAATTTTGGGAAACTTGTTGTTAGAGTAAATCCTGACCCAACAATCTAATCGGTTGCCTCTTGATAGCCTTAATTGAGGCTATCAAAATTTTTTCTATTATTAACTAAATCTTGAAGTAATTGAGGTGGAGACCAAAATCTTTTATCTTCTTGATAATATTTTTTGATATTTGCTAATACTTTATCTAAACCAATCATATCAGCATATTTCATTGGTCCTCCTCGCCACCTAGGAAAACCATAGCCATTAGTATAAACAACATCTATGTCAGAAGGCCTGATAGCAATTTTTTCTTCTAAAATTTTGGTTCCTTCGTAGACCATTGCAGCAATATATCTATCTAATATTTCTTGATCAGAAAAATTTTTAGGAGTTATTCCAACTCTTTTTCTTTCATCATTACATATAATTTCTATCTCTGGGTTTTGTGTAAGAAACTCTACACCCTCTCCATAAAGATAATAACCTTTTGAAGTTTTTTGTCCAAACCAGCCCCTCTCACATACTCTATCGGCAATTTCTACATATCTATCATCTTTGTGACGGAATGGCGCTTTTCTTTTTCTAGTTGCCCAGCCTATATCGCCTCCGGCAAGATCTATAACTTGAAAAACACCCATTGCACAGCCAAATTTTCTCAACACTTTGTCAATATGGAATGGACTTGCCCCGTCCTCTACCATGTGATAAGTCCCTACCAGATATTTTGAAAGGATTCTATTACCGATAAATCCATCACAAACTCCAGAACGCACCGGAACTTTTCTCATTTTTTTGGCTAACATAAACGAGGTTGATACTGTATTCTCTGAAGTATTATCTGCCACGACAATTTCTAGCAATTTCATTATATTAGCAGGTGAAAAAAAATGAAGGCCTATCACCCTATCTGGATTATCAACTACTGTCGCAATTTCATTTACATCCAAATAACTTGTATTTGAGGCTAGAATACATTTTTGATTGCATATTTTATTTAGCTTAATAAAGACTTCTTTTTTGACATCCATATTTTCAAAAACAGCTTCTATAATTAAATCTCTATCATTTAAAACGTTCATATCAGTGTCTGATTTAAATAAATTAATTATTTGGCTTTTTTGATCTGTCGTCATTCTACCCAAATTTACATTTCTGTCATATGTTGAGTTAATTTTATCAAAAGCCTTTTTAATTGCTTCTTGATTTTGCTCAATCATAATCACATCAAATCCTGCATTCATAGCAGCCATTGAAATTCCTGTACCCATAGTTCCACCACCAATGACACCAATTTTTTTTAGTTCAGAGGGTTTGCCATTTTTTAATTCAGGTATTTTTGTTATTGCTCGTTCAGCAAAGAACGAATGTATCAGGCCCTGTCTCTGAGGGCTTTCTATACATTCTTTAAAAAGTTTTCTTTCATTTTTTATAGCAGCAGGAAAATCTAAATTTAAGCCTTCTTCAACAGACTTAATAATATTATGTGGAGAAAATAAATTTTTATATTTTTTTAAAGCGTTAGCTTTTGCATTTGTAATTAATTCTTTTATCTCTTCTAGATTATTAACTTTACTTGTGATTTTTGAGGTTGGCCTTACTTCAAACTTTTCACTAATTAATTTTTGCGCATAGGATATACCGTTTTCTACAGTTTTATCATTAGGAGCAATTTCGTCAATAATACCATTTGCAAACGCCTCTTCAGCAGGAACATGTTTGCCAGTAAGCATCATATCTAAGGCCATTGAAACACCGCACAATCTAGGTAGTCTCTGAGTTCCACCTGCGCCAGGTAAAATACCAAGTAAAACTTCTGGTAATCCAACTTTAGTTTTTGGAGCAGCTATTCTGTAATGAGCTGACATTGCCACCTCTAGACCTCCTCCTAGAGGAGTACCATGAAGAGATGCAACAACTATTTTGTCTAAATTCTCTATCTTATCACAAATTTCACTTAAATTTGGTGCATCAGTATCTTTACCAAATTCTTTAATATCAGCTCCTGCGAGAAACGTTCTTTCAGGAGCTGTTATTACAACTGCTTTAATATTTTTTTCTACTGAAAGTTTGTTTACTGTCTCAAGAAGTTCAATTCTTACGGCAGCACTAATAGCATTAACTGGAGGATTAGAAATCTCAATAACGGCTATATCATTTAAAATATTATGTTTAACTACTGTCATTATAACCTCACTACATTAATGTTTTTTTTGCTTCTATATATTCGTTATTAATTCTTTCAACTAATTTACTCGCTGGTAAAATACTCTTAACCGCAGAAATACCTTGGCCAGAACCCCAAATTTCTTTCCAACTTTTTGGTTTTGATGTACCTGAGCTAAAATTCATCTTACTTGAATCACTCTCTTCCAAGTTGTCAGGATCAAGTCCTTGTGCCTCAATAGACCCCTTTAAGTAATTACCATGAACTCCTGTAAAGAGATTTGTATAAACAATATCATCAGCATTTGATTGAGTAATCATTTCTTTATACCTTTGATCAGCATTAGCCTCATTAGTAGCTATGAAGGCAGAACCTATATAGGCAAGATCAGCCCCCATAGCTTGTGCTGCTAGAACAGCTCCACCATTTGCTATTGAACCAGATAATAAAAGAGGACCATCAAACCATTCCCGAATTTCTTGGATTAAAGCAAAAGGTGATAAAGTTCCAGCATGACCACCTGCACCAGCAGCTACAGCAACTAAACCGTCAGCCCCTTTATCAATTGCTTTTTTTGCAAAAAAATTATTAATAATGTCATGTAAAACTATACCGTTAGCTTCATGTGCAACTTTATTCACTTCTGGTCTAGCACCTAAAGATGTTATCCATACAGGAGCTTTCCATTTTGCACAAATATCAATATCTTTTTCTAATCTTATGTTAGACTTGTGTACGATATGATTTACTGCATATGGAGCTGCTGGATTATCTGGATTTTTTTGGTTATGCCTGTCTAATTCATCATTTATTTTCTTTAACCAAATTTCTAACATGTTTGGTTCACCTTCTCCTTCTCTAGCATTCAAACAAGGGAATGAGCCAATTACACCCGCTTTACATTGAGCAATCACAAGATCAGGATTTGAAATGATAAAAAGTGGGGAACCTATTACTGGTATTTTAAGTTTATCTAATGGAGGAAGAAGTGACAAATTTGTCTCCTGTGTTTTATTCAAAATAGAATGATCATTTAACACGCTAATAATAAATTCTTCAATTATTTTAATTACATAAACTTATTTTTTTTATATGATTAGATAATCATTATTAGATGGGAGAGATAAAAATGTTTTTGAATGACACTGATTTAAAAAAATTTGATGAAGATGGTTATTTGTTTTTTCCAGAAATGTTTAGCAAAGATGAAGCTTCACTTTTAAAAGAGGAAGCAGAAAAAGTTTATTCACAAGATAGAAAAGAAGTTTGGAAAGAAAGTTCTGGAGTTGCACGTACAGCATTTGCTGCTCATAAATATAATGAAGCTTTTAGAAGATTAGGAGCACACCCCAGATTAATTGACCCTGTTTCTCAAGTATTGCAAGGAGATATTTATATGCATCAGTTTAAGTTAAATGCAAAAGCTGCATTTGACGGAGCTGTATGGCAATGGCACCAAGATTATGGCACCTGGAAAAGAGATGATGGTATGCCAGAGCCAAGAGCAATGAATATAGCAGTTTTTTTAGATGATGTTACAGCTGCAAATGGTCCGTTATTATTTATTCCTGGAAGTCATAAGTCTGGCGTTATAGACGCAGGTCACGACCTCGAGACAACCAGTTACCCATTATGGACTTTAGATAATAAAAAAGTTCTTGAGTTAGCAGAAAGAGGCGGCTGTGTTGCACCGACAGGACCTGCAGGAAGCATGCTTATGTTTTCTTCACTTTTAGTGCATGCAAGTCCACCAAATATTTCTCCATTTGGAAGAAGTATTGTCTACCTCTCATTATGCCATGTTGACAACCATATACAAAAATTTAAGCGTGACGAATGGATAGCTCACAGAGACTTTGCACCTATTTGTAAACTTGGCGACAATTGTTTAAGCGAATTAATAAGCGAAAACGTTAATGCCGCTGAGTAAACATTAATACTTTCTATAAAGGAATATTTAATTTTGTTAACAATAAACTCAGTTGCAAATTTTAGAGATGTAGCTATTGGCTCCAAAATGAAGACAAATTTATTATTTAGATGTGCTAAGTTAAGCACTCTAAATCAAGAAGATATTATTAATTTAGAAACGCTAAATCCATGCGCTATTATTGACTTTAGAGATCCTAAGGAAATAAATAAAGCTCCAGATAATTTATCAAAAACATTACTAAGTAAATATATAAGTCTTCCAATATCAGCTAGCACTTTAGGTAGAATGGTTACACAAAAAAAGATAGACGGTGATAATGTAAGAACCTATGAAAAAGTTATGGAAGAGAGTTACAAATTATATATAAATAATCACAAACATGTATGGAAAGAATTTATTAAGATTTTACTAAATTCTGATAACAACCCAGTAATTTTTCACTGCTCTGCTGGAAAAGATAGGACTGGTATAGCAAGTTTTATTATTCAAAGAATATTAAACAGTTCTATGGAACTGATTTATAAAAACTATTTATTATCAAATAAATTATTGACTACGAAAGCCGCCACAGCTGAACAAACAACTACTTCTAGTCGTGAAAATCTTCAGGTAACAAAAACTATGTTAAGTACTCTTGGAAAAGTAAAAAAAACATACTTATTTTCTGCAATAAATGAAATTGAAAGTAAATATCAAACTTTAGAAAATTATATTATAAAAGAACTTCATTTTGATAAAAATGATATTGCTAAATTAAAAACACAATATTCCAATTGATAGGCAGAAAATGTTTTTACAAAATGCAATTGAAAACAGAATTGATGATGATAATCCTGTCAAGGTAGCCCTAATAGGAGCTGGTAAATTTGGCTCAATGTTTTTAAGTCAAGTTCCAAGCACTAAGGGAATTGAAGTTTTAGTAATTGCAGATTTAAAACCTGACAATGCCATAAAAGCTTGTAAAAACGTTGGTTGGAGTGATGATTTAATCAACAAAACAAAATTTGTTGATACAGGTGCTGATGCGATAAAATTAAATGAAGTAGAGGTAGTTATTGAGGCAACAGGATTTCCTGCAGCAGGTATTGAACATGCAAGACAAGCTTTTCAAAATGGCAAACATATAATAATGGTAAATGTTGAAGCAGATGTTTTAGCCGGAGCAGCTTTAGCTAAAGAGGCTAATTCTGTAGGAATTGTTTATTCTATGGCTTATGGAGATCAACCTGCCCTAACTGCAGAAATAGTTGAATGGGCAAGAGCTTCTGGCTTTAATATCACTAGTGCAGGTAAAGGAACCAGATATCAACCAATATACCACAAATCATCACCTGAAACGGTATGGGATTACTACGGCTTGACCCACGAAGAAGCAAGAAAAGCAGGAATGAACCCAAAAATGTTCAACTCATTTTTAGATGGAACTAAATCTGGATTGGAAATGGCTGCCATAGCTAATGCATGTGATCTAGAAGTCCCAACAAATGGTCTATTATTTCCTCCATGTGGAATGGACGATCTTGCAAATATTTTAAAACCATCAGAATTTGGTGGTTTGTTAGAAAAGAATGGACAAGTTGAAGTTGTGTCTTCAATTGAGAGAGATGGTCGACCCGTATTTAAAGATTTACGTTGGGGCGTTTATGCCGTGTTAGAAGCCACAAATGATTATGCAGCGTCTTGTTTCAAACAATATGGAATGAATACTGATGATACTGGTAAATATTCTGCTATGTATAAACCTTTTCACCTCATAGGGATGGAGCTTAATATCTCAGTCTTTTCAGCTGCATTGTTAAATCAGGCAACAGGGCAAACCAAAAAGTTTACTGGAGATGTTGTATCAACAACTAAAAAAAATTTGAAAAAAGGTGAAATTCTTGATGGAGAAGGTGGAGCAACTGTATGGGGCAAACTTGTACCATCGAAACTATCGTTATCTATGGAAGCTCTTCCTATTGGACTAGCTCATGGAATTAAACTTAAAAATGAAATTGAAGAAAATAAAATAATTACATGGAATGATGTTGATTTTTCATCAAATGATCCTGCAATTTCATACAGAAGAAAAATGGAAAAGGATTTTAAAAAATCATAGGCTTATCTGGTCCTTTATCTAAACGCCATACAAAACCTGAATTTCCTTCGTTTGGAAAAAATTTTCTTAGAAGTGGATCATGACCAGGTATTACCAGTTCGTCCTTTGAAGCTAACTTTCTGATGGTTTTAAAACCATTGAGCATATCTTCAAGATCTACAACAATTGGAAAAGGTTTACCTGTGAGAAAATTTTCATAAAAATGAGTAGCATCAGATGCTAAACACATATATCCGTTTTCAGTTTTTACTCTTACTGACTGTAATCCTCTTGAGTGTCCTCCAATAAGGTGAGTGGTTACTCCAGGTTGAATTGCTCCAACTCCATTATAAAATATAACCCTTCCTGAAAAAACATTTTTTACCATATGGCAAACATGTTCTCCAGTGAAAGGCATTCTTATTGTCTCGTGACACATACAAGGTCCAGTTGCATACGCCATTTCTGTTTCTTGCAAATGAAATTTTGCATTAGGAAACTCAATTAATCCACCTGCATGATCATAATGTAAATGCGTTATAATAACGTCAGTTACATGACTGGCATTTATATTAATTGCTTTAAGAGCCTCAGATGGTGATCTATCAATTGGTCTATTTCTTCTTTTAGCTTCTTCGTAATCATAACCAGTATCAACAATAATAATATCTTTTTCTGATTTAAGGACCCATATAAAATAATCAATTGTATGAGCTTCGTGGGAATGATCATCAAATATGAAACTCTCTTTTCTAGTCCTGTCCGTTCTTTCCGCATATTTTAAAGCATATACTTCCCATTTTTTTTCTAAAACTGTATCCACTTTAATTTCTCCTTTAACAATCAAACTTCTTCAAGTCTATCGGTGGCTGGAGGGGGTGTTGGGCTAATATTAGATATTAAATTATAAGTTTCTTGATCTAAAGAAATTTCCACTGAGTCTAGTGATGGTTTTAATTGTTTTAAGTTTCTTGCACTTATAATAGGTGCCGTTATTGCATCATTATATGATACCCAAGCAACAGCTAGAGCAATTGGATCATAATCTAAGTCGTTAGCTAAATTGACAAGTGAATTAGCCGCGTCGTACATCCAATTTTGGCCATATCTTTTTTTATATTTAGAATTATCGTGAAGTCTCCCTAAACTATTTTTGTTAGATGAATCAAATAAGTTATATTTGCCAGTAAGAAGCCCGCCACCCAATGGACTATAGCTAATAACGCCAATATTTTCAGTTTTTGACATAGGAAGAATTTCCACCTCAGCTTGTCTTTTAACTATGTTGTACATGGGTTGAAGAATATCAACTGACGGGAACCCATTTTTTTCCGCAACCAACTGCGCTTTCATTACTTGCCAAGCAGAAAAATTTGAAGCACCTAATTGAAAAAATTTTCCTTCTTCTTTAAGTTTTTGAAGCGTTTCAAATGTTTCTTCTAATGGGACATTGTCATCCCAATGATGTAAGAAAAAAACATCTACATAGTCTTGCTTTAATCTTTTAAGACTTTCCTCTAACTGTGATCTTATATTTTTACCACTAGACCCACCTACCGATCCAGCCTTAGTAATTAAGATTATCTTATCTCTTTCTTCTTTTATTAAATTACCAAGAATTAATTCAGACTTACCTCCCGTGTATACAAAAGCAGTATCAAAGAAGTTTATACCTCTATCACGACAAGCTTCATACATTTCTTGACTATCTTTTTCGTTTGCCCCGTCACCAAATTGCATAGTACCAAAACACAAAGATGAATTTTTTAAATTATTAGGCCCAAACTCTCTTATCATTTTCATATAACCAAACCTCTTAATTATTCTTAAAATTTCTCATCCAAGTAAGACCCGCTTCGGTAGTTGTCTTTGGTTTATACTCAGCTCCAACAATACTTTTATATCCAACTTTGTATATTTCGGGAATAATATAACTAAAGTCTAATTCCCCACAATCTGGTTCTGCTCGATCCTGTACTGATGCTATTTGGACATGACCAATAAAAGGTAAATGATCTTTAAATCTTTTAAGTACATTGCCTTGATTTATTTGAACATGGTAAAAATCAAACATAATTTTAACAGTATCTGATCCTACTAGTTCACAAATTTCTCTTGCTTGCTCAACTTTAGTTAAAAAGTATCCTGGATTATCTTTTAAATTTAAAGGTTCAATAACTAATCCTATACCACTGTCTTTTAGTAAGTCCTTAGAAAATTTTAAATTATCAATAAAAGTTACGAGAGATTTTGTTGATAAATCTGTAACACCAGCCATAGCGTGAATATTTTTTGATTTAATAACTTTAGCATACTCAAAAGCTTGAATTATAGCGTCTCTTGCTTCAGATATTCTTGTTGGAACTGCAAGTAAACCATTGTCACCTTCCTCAATATTTCCCTTTACAGTATTTATACCCATGACTGGTAATTTAACTTCATCTAAAGCTTTTTTTATATCTTTTGAGTCAAATTGATATGGAAATTGAAATTCAACTGCATCAAATCCATATTCTTTTGATTTATAAATAGCATCTATCTGGGAAAATTCATTCCATAAAAGACCTAAATTTGCAGAAAATTTATACATAATATTAATCCCATTCTATATTAAATTTCTTTATAACTGAGTTTATTTGAGATTCATCTAATGCTTTTGCATCTGCACCTTTTAAGATTAGAGCTAATTTTGCAGTAGCCTCTAATTCTTCAATAGCATTAACTGAAGATTCTAAGTCTTTGCCTGAGACAACCGGTCCATGATTAGCTAACAAAACTGCTGATCTTTTACCAGCAAGACCTTTGATAGCATCACCCATAGCAGGGTCACCAGGTACAAAGAAGGGAAGTAACTTAACTTTCCCTAACAGCATTATTGAATATGGTGTGTAAGAAGGTAATACATTATCTTCATCTATTCCAGGTAACATAGATAGAGCTACAGAATGAGTAGAATGAAGATGAACTACAGCACCAGATTTCATACCTCTTGTTTCATAAAAAGCTTTGTGAAGGGGTAACTCCTTAGTTGGTGATAAAGATCCTATGAATTGACCAATTTTTGTAACTTTAACTATTTCATTTGGTTCAAGCCTTCCAAACGAAGATCCTGAAGGTGTTACTAGAATATCATCATTATCTAAACGAACTGAAATATTACCTGTTGATCCATGAGTAATACCCCTATCAAACATTGAAGCCGCAAAAGTGCAGATTTGTTCTCTTAATTTATTTTCGTTCATTTATAAAATATAACCTATAAATATTAATTTCAGTAACCAAATAATTGGTATAAAGTACCTATAGACAATCCAATAACTACATGACTGCCTATAGCTAAAGAACAAGACAAAAAAGGTGATGGCGTTTTTATTCCGAAAAAACCTTTACCCAAAACAGGCATAAAGAAAAACCAGGGAACAATAACGCTTACTAAGCCAAAAATAAATCCATTTAACATTGTAGCATTACACATATTATATTTTAATAGCATATAGAAAAATATTGAATACATTATCGCAACTGTGTAATGAACAGCCCAACCAATTTTTAATTCATTTTCGATTGGGGGTACTTCTTCGATTATTGGATTATAAATTTTTCCTTTTGATATTAATAATACATACCATCTTCCAACTATAGCCCAGTCAGATGGATTAATACCATACATCATTTTTAATAATTTTTGCCAAATATCCATTGCGAGACATGAAACAATCCCAATAATTACAATATGCAATATTTCCATTAAAAGCCCTTTTTATATTTAAATTTTTATAGCAATGAACTCTTTAACAATATAAAACAATATAAGGGATCTTAAGAATATATCTATTGTATTTTATTTTTTTGATGAACTTTGAAACTATTAAAAAATTGGAGGAGAGAGATTTATGGCTAATTTTAATGGACAAACTGCAGTAATTACTGGAGGAGCACAAGGCATTGGTTTAGCTACTGCAAAGAGGTTTATTAACGATGGCTGTGAAGTTATGATTTGGGACATAGATGAAAAAATGGGTGTGGAGGCAGCAAAAGAACTAAATTGTCATTTTTTAAAAGTTGATCAAACTAATAACAACTTAGTCGAAGAAGTTACAGAAAAAACTCTTAAACAAATAAATAAAATTGATATTCTAGTTTGTAGCGCAGGTATTGCTGGACCAACTTATTCAACTTGGGATTATCCTGTTGAAGAATGGTCAAGAGTATTTGACGTAAATGTAAATGGTGTATTTTACTGTAATAAGCATGTTGTAAAATCAATGCGTGAAAGAAATTATGGTAGAATTATCAATATAGCCTCAATTGCAGGCAAAGAAGGTAATCCTAATGCTCCAGCATATTCCGCATCTAAAGCAGCTGTAATAGGTTTAACAAAATCTCTTGGTAAAGAAACAGCAGATAAAGACATCGCTGTTAATTGTATAACACCAGCTACTGCTAAAACGAGAATTCTTGATCAAGTATCACAAGAATTTATTGATTATATGATTTCAAAAATTCCAAGAAATAGATTTGTTACTGTAGAAGAAGTTGCATCTCTTATTACCTTTCTAGCGAGTAAAGAGAATAGTTTCACTACTGCTGGTGTCTTTGATATTTCAGGAGGTAGAGCTACTTATTAATTGGTGAGGATTTTTAGGAGATCCTCTGCACCTTAACTCAAAAACTAATAATCGGGGGAGGAACTTATTAGTTAGAATTAGTACAATTAAACGGGGGAGTTTTATTGAACATGTTCAATATTTGATTCTTTTACGAAATTTGTCTTGTGATAATTAACATTAAAATTTTGGAGCTTAAAATTTGTTATATATTTATGCAAAAAACTTTCTTTTATAATTTTTGTTTAATAATTAATCATTTTAAACTGCTGTATTAAGTTCCATAACTGCAGAAAGTATTACAACTGCGAATAAAGAAAGTCCCATTCCCCTATTTACCCAAACCTGCTTGTTAGATGCTAATGACCATCTTTTTAGACTTATCCCTAACCACAGCCAAAATAAATGTATAGGTATCCAAATTGAATTTACTATAATAAATTTAGTTAGAATCTCAATATTATAAGAAGCCATTCCAAGTGACAGTACTACAAACAAATGTCCTTGGACTACATAAGCCTTTGGATTGACAAATTGTAAAAAAATTCCTTCGTATAATTTTGGAGCTTTAAAACTTTGTTTAAAACCAGTTTTATTTTCAGATGTAGCTATACGCCAAGATAAAAAAGATAAGTAGGATAATGATAAAAATAAAAAAGTTAGTTCAACTCCTTCAATTTCAAACAGAAACTGTTTAAAGCCCAGCACAACTAGTAATGCTACCCCATTAGTTCCAAAAAACAACCCAATGAGATACATTATTCCAACTTTCCATCCAAAACCAGCACCAACACCAGCTAAAGAAAGAACGCCTGGACCAGGAGTAACCATCATTAAAAAACTTATAATTATGTAAGCAATCATTTAAATCTATAGATAATATCTATACCTTGGATCAATGGGATTATTTTTGAAAAATAATTATAATAAGATTTTGATAATCACATTATTACAGAAAAATCTTTCCTGGGTTCATTATTTTTTTTGGATCAAAAGCATTTTTAACTTTTTTCATAACGTCTACAGCGTTTCCTAATTCCTTCAACATATATTTTCTTTTGCCTTGTCCAATACCATGCTCTCCAGTACATGTACCATCCATTCTAATAGCCCTTTCAGATATTCTGATTAAAAAACTATCTAGTTTGTCTAATTCAGTCTTGCTATTTTTGTCAATTAGTAATGCAACATGAAAATTTCCATCACCTGCATGACTTACTATTGGACCTATCAATTCGTTCTTTTCCATGTCTTCAATCGTTTCTGTAATACAATCAGACAATTTGGAAATTGGCACACAAACGTCTGTTGAATAAATTTCTGCCTCAGGCCTTACTGACCTGCATGACCAATATGCATCATGCCTTGCTTTCCATAATTTGTTTCTTTCTTCATTATTAGACGTCCATTCAAAATCGTTACCACCAAAATCTGATGCTATTTCACTAAATAATTCTGATTGCTCTTTTACAGATTTTTCACTGCCATGAAACTCTAATAGTAATAAAGGGGCTTCAGGAAGATTTGTCTTAGAATAACTATTAACTGCTTTTACTTGAGCAACATCTAAAAACTCAATCCTTGCTACTGGAATTCCAGCTTGTACAGTCATTATAACTGCATCAGTTGCATCCTTAACTGATGGAAAACTTACTCTACCTCCTGCAATGACTTCCGGGATACCGTAAAGCTTTAGTGTAATTTCTGTAGTTATACCTAGTGTACCCTCTGAACCAACCATTAACCGAGTTAAATCATAACCTGCTGAACTTTTTCTTGCTTTATTTGCTGTTTTTATTATTTGACCATCAGGAGTAACAACCTCAAGAGCAATTACATTATCTTTCATTGTTCCATAACGCACCGCATTTGTTCCAGAAGCTCGAGTAGCTGTCATTCCACCAAGTGATGCATTTGCACCTGGGTCAATTGGAAAAAACAATCCAGTATCTCTTAAGTGGGTGTTTAGTTGTTCTCTGGTAACCCCAGGTTGAACAACAACCAAAAGATCTTCCTGATGCACTGTCAAGATCTTATTCATGTTATTCATATCAATAGAAATTCCACCATATGGAGCATTAAGATGTCCTTCAAATGAAGAACCAACGCCAAAAGGAATTATAGGACATTTAAATTCATTACAAATTCTTACAACTTTTTGAACATCTTCTTTACTCTCGGCAAAAACAACGCCATTGGGTAATTCTGATTCATGAATAGTCATCGTATGAGTATGTTGTTCAAGTATACTTTTACTACTAGAAAATTGTTGCCCAAATTCTTTTTGAATTTTTTTTATACATAATTTGATGCTCTCTTTATCATAATCCTCTTCAGACCATACAGAAACACTGCCATCCATTTTAAAAACCTTTTTTATAATTTCTATAAAATTTTTCCTGGGTTCATTATACCCTTTGGATCAATTTCTTCTTTTATTAATTTCATGAAATTAACAGCAGGGCCTAATTCATCAACTAAGTATTGTTTTTTACCCTGCCCTACTCCATGTTCTCCTGTACATGTTCCATCCATACTAATAGCTCTATGGGCTAATCTCTCTAAAAACCCGTTTGCAACATCAACTTCTTTTTGTATTTTAGGATCAATCATTAATTGAACGTGAAAATTACCATCACCAACATGACCAACAATGGGTCCAAACAAATTATTCTTTTCCATGTCATCTATCGTTTCAGTAATACATTCTGACAATCTTGATATTGGCACACAAACATCCGTAGCAATATAATCCGCATCTGGCCTGCAAGCTTTAACAGCATAATAAACATCATGCCTAGCCTTCCAAAGTTTATTTCTTTCTTCAATATTTGCATTCCACTCAAAGTTATCACCACCAAAATCTTTGGAAATTTCGTTAAATAACTCGGATTGTTCTTGCACAGAAGATTTACTTCCATGAAATTCTAATAATAATAATGGTGACTCAGGTAAGTTTAACTTTGAGTAATTATTTACAGCTTTAACTTGCGCAATATCTAATAGTTCTATTCTGGCAACTGGAATTCCAGCCTGTATAGTCATAATCACAGCATCCGTTGCATCCTGAACAGAAGGAAAAGTACATCTACCAGCTCCAATTTCTTCAGGAATACCATAAAGTTTAAGTGTAATTTCAGTTATTACACCTAACGTTCCTTCAGATCCAACAATTAATCTTGTCAAATCATATCCAGCAGAACTTTTTCTAGCTCTACTAGCCGTATTTATTATTTCTCCATTTGGCATTACAACTTCTAATGAAATTACATTATCTTTCATAGTTCCATAACGAACGGCGTTAGTTCCAGAGGCTCTAGTCGATGCCATACCTCCAATTGAGGCATTGGCACCCGGGTCAATAGGGAAAAATAAACCCGTATCTCTAAGGTGTGTATTTAATTGTTCTCTAGTTACACCTGGTTGTACAACAACAGTTGAATCTTCAGGATGAACTTCAATTATATTATTCAGATTATTCATATCTATGGAGATACCACCAAAATTAGCATTTAGATGACCTTCAAGAGAAGATCCTACTCCAAAAGGTATTATAGGACATCTATGTTCATGGCATATTTTTACTGTTTTTTTAACATCCTCTTTGTTATAGGCAAAAACAACACCATCAGGCAATTCTGGCTTATGAACTGTTGTTGTGCTTGTATGCTGCTCACGAACTGATTTTGAAACTGAGAATTGCTGTCCAAACTCTTTTTTCAATGCTTCTACTGCAATATTTATATTGTACTCAAATTTTGAGTAAAAAGAGTTGTTTCTTACATCTAAAATTGTCACTAATTAACCTCACATAAGTTTTTCTTTAATATCGTATTAATATATTTCAAAATAAAGATTGAGTAAATTATTACATTTTAATAAAAATTTTATTTGTTATAGTTTTGAACTTCTTCTTAGAAAGCTTACAAAAAAATGTATAAAAAAGCTATTTTTTTAGGTGAATGCATGATTGAACTCAATGGAGATATTTCTTCATTGGAAAATAAAAGTTCAAAAATGCAAATTAATTTTGGGGGCGACACTTATAATTCTGCAATATATTTTTCAAGATTAGCAAATAATAAAACTAATACTTTCTATTCAACAGCACTCGGGAATGACAGTTTTTCTAGAAAAATGATTTTAAGATTTAAAAATGAAAAAATTAAATGTGATTATGTAAGAACCGATGGAGAAAATCCTCCTGGTTTATATTCAATAGAAATTAATGAAATAGGTGAAAGAAGTTTTTCTTATTGGAGAGATCAATCACCATCGAAATACATTTTTTTGGGATCAAAAGGAAAAAAACTAGCTAGAGAAATAAAAAATGCAGATATTTTTTATTATACCGGTATTTCTGCAGGTATTCTTGATATAAACCAAAGAAAGGATTTAATTCACATAGGATCTAGCGCAGTTATATGTGGATTTGATTTTAATTATAGGTCCCAATTACATAATGATAAGAAAGTGTCACAATTATTATTTCAAGAAATTAGTAAAAATGTAGATATTAACTTTGTATCTTTTGATGATGTTAAAGAGTTATTTGATATTAAAACTCCATATGAAGTTTTTGAGGTATTAAATGACAAAAAAAATTTAATTCTTATAAGATATAAGGACTCAATTATTTTTAAAAACAAACAAGAAGTTATAAAAACTGTTAAAGTTCCTCACGGAGAGGTGGTTGACACAACAGCAGCAGGTGACGCATTCAATGGATCTTTCCTTGCTTTAAAAAATAACGATAAAAATATTTCAATAGAAGATAATATATTAAAGTCCCACTCTGTTACTAGAGAAGTGATAAAGCATAAAGGCGCTATTATTTCCAATAAAAATATGCCTAAAATAAACACTTAAATAAGGAAGAAATAAAATGGACAAAAACTTACTTATAATGACAGAAATGCCTGAATATTTTGTAAGTCTGGCTGATAAAAACTTTAATACTTATAAATTGTGGTTAAACAAAAATGAAGATGATTACTTATCTGAAATTAAAACAGACGTTGATGCGATTGCCGTTATGGGAGGTTATAAAATTACACCAGAGTTAATGAAAAGTATGCCTAATTTAAAAATTATTGCCTGTTATGGTGTAGGTTATGACGCAATAGATATAAATTATGCTAAAAGCCTAGGCATAAAAGTCACTAACACCCCTGAAGTACTTAATGACGAAGTGGCAGACACAGCTATTGCACTAATGCTATGTGTATATAAAAAAATTGTGGATGCTGATAGTTTTGCAAGAAACAAATCTTGGGTTAATGGAGATTTTCCATTAACAAAAAAATTTACTGGAACTAAATTAGGTATTGTTGGAATGGGTAGAATTGGAAGAGCAATAGCAAAAAGAGCTGAAGCCTTTGACTGCAAAATTTATTATCATTCTAGGAACAAAAAAGATGTAAAATATAAATATTTCACTGATTTAAATCAGTTGGCTAAAGAAGTAGATACTCTGTGTGTAATTACACCAGGTGGAAAAGAAACAGAAAAATTAATTAATAAAGAAGTTCTTAGTAACCTTGGCAAAAATGGTGTAATTATTAATGTAGCAAGAGGGTCAGTAATTGATCAAGATGAACTGATTTATAGCCTTGAAAACAATCTTATTTTAGCAGCGGGATTAGATGTCTACAGTAATGAGCCAAATATCCCAGAAAAATTGATAAATCTTGAAAATACTGTTTTATTACCTCATATCGCCTCAGGTACAGTTGAAACTAGAAATGCCATGGGACAATTAGTTTTTGATAATATAGAAAATTATTTTCAAAATAAATCTCTTATATCTGAAGTAGTCTAAAAATACTTTAATTTTAGGGTAGTTTTATTCCAGCATCTCTAGCATATATTTTTGCAACAGCTGCATCATCTTCTTGCCCTAAACCTGAACCTGCAGCAGAAACAAACTGTTGTAATGCAGCAGCGGTCAAAGGAGCAGAAAAGTTTGAATTTTTTGCTATATCTAAAACTATACCTAAATCCTTTGGCCAAATATTAATTGAAGATTTTGGAGAATAATCATTATCTATAATATGAGGTGTTCTGTTCTCAAGCATCCAAGAGGTTCCAGCACACTTCGAAATAACTTCTAAAAACCTTTTTGGATCAATTCCTTGCGTTATTCCAAATGTAATAGCCTCAGCCATTGCAGCAATATGAACACCCGCAAGCATTTGATTGACAGCTTTCATAGCAGAACCTGATCCGACATGTTCCCCAAATTCGAAGACTATTTCCGAGGTACAGTCTAAAATAGGCTTAGCAACCTCAAAAGCTTTTTGACTACCTGAAATCATATAGGATAACTTACCCTCAGCTGATTTTTTTGATCCTCCAGAAATGGGAGCATCTAAATATAAAAGTTCTTTATCATTGCAAGAAGATGCCATTTCCTTAGCAAAATCTGGAGCAACTGTAGTACAAACCATGATAAGAGTATTTTTCTTTAATTTTTCTGAAATACCATTTTCCCCAAAGATAATTTCCCTTGTTTGTTTTTCATTTAAAACAACGATGATTACTGCTTGTAAATCATTAAATGGTACATTTTTATCATGACCACCTTCTTCGATAAGTCTTTTCTGTTGCTTAGGGTTTTTATCTTGTCCATAAATATTATAACCTGCACGTATCAAAGATTGAGCTATTCCAAAACCCATTGATCCAAGACCAACAACTAAGATATTTTTAACTTTAATATCCATAATATTGTTTAGTGATTATCCCTCGGTAAAGTTTTTCTTACCTTTTGATATTTTACAGCGTTCTCAAGAACAGCTCCGTCAGATAATTCTCCAACAAATTTTCTTTGAATTTCTTGCCATGGCGTTTGACTTTCAGGATATGGCGGAACACCGTCTTTTTTTCTTAGTTCTATTTCTTCGTCACTAACTAACATATTTGCTGTACATTTATTTAAATCTATTACTACCGTATCACCAGTTCTTAACCAGGCCAAGCCACCTCCAGTTGCACTCTCTGGAGAAGCATTTAGAATTGAAGGACTTCCTGATGTCCCAGATTGTCTTCCATCTCCAATGCAAGGTAATTCGGTTATGCCTTTTTTTATTAGTTCATCAGATGGCTGCATGTTTACCACTTCAGCAGACCCAGGCCAACCTACAGGTCCAGCACCTCTAATAACTAGAATTGAATTTTCATTCATATCTAAACTTTTATCATTTAAACGGTCGTGATAATCCTCAGAACCCTCAAAAACTATAACTTTACCTTCTAGTATCCCTTCTTTACCAGGGTGGTTTAAAAATTTATCTTTAAAGCTTTTTGAAATAACAGATGTTTTCATTATCGCTGCATTAAAAAGGTTACCTTTTAAAACAATAAAGCCAGCTTTTTGTTTAATTGGATTTTTAAAAGGAGTAATAACCTTTTCATCTTTAATTTTAATACCCTTTAAATTTTCAGACAATTTTTTACCCGTCACCGTCATTACGTCTCCATGAAGCTTGTCATTACTTAAAAGCTCTGACATTATGGCAGCCGTTCCTCCAGCTCTATGATAACTTTCACACAAATACTCACCTGCCGGCTGTATATTTGCCATTAACGGGATATCATAACCAACTTTTTGCCATGCGTCAGTTTCTAATTCCACTCCTATATGTCTTGCAATTGCCGTAATGTGAATTTGAGCATTAGTAGAGCCTCCAATAGCTGAATTTACAGTAATAGCATTTTCAAAAGCCTCTCTAGTCATAACTTGAGAGGGCGATAAATCGTCTTTAACCATATCAACAATTCTAAGACCAGTTTTGTATGCCATCTGCCCTCGTTCTCTATATGGTGCAGGAATATTAGCATTGCCTGTTAAACTCATTCCTAATGCTTCAGCCAGAGAATTCATTGTTGAAGCAGTTCCCATAGTATTACAATGTCCGTCTGATGGAGCTGAGCTTGTTACAATATCTATAAATTGTTCATAGTCTATCCTGCCTGCTGCTAGTTCAACTCTACTATCCCAAACAGCTGTACCAGAACCCGCAAGTTTGCCATTATGCCATCCGTCTAACATTGGTCCACCATTAAGAACAATTGCAGGAAGATCAACTGTTGCTGCCGCCATTAAACAAGAAGGAGTTGTTTTATCACAGCCTGTCATTAAAACTACACCATCTAAAGGATAACCGTGAAGTATTTCAACTAATCCTAAATATGCTAAGTTTCTATCAACTGCTGCGGTTGGTCTCTTAAGAGTTTCTTGTATAGGATGGACGGGAAATTCAAATGCTATTCCTCCTGCACTTCTTATTCCCTCTCTAACTCTTTCTGCTAACTTTATATGTACTCTATTACAAGGAGATATATCTGAACCTGTTTGTGCAATTCCAATGATAGGTTTACCTGATCTCAACTCTTCTGGCGTAAGTCCAAAGTTCATTGACCTTTCAAGATATAAAGCAGTCATTCCAGGATTAGTTGGATTATCAAACCATTGTTGACTTCGATATTTTGGATTGAAATTTTTATCTGACATAACTTTTCTCCCAAGTAAAATTTTAAAGTTTAACAAATAATAAAAGTTTATAAATTTAATTTAAAATAGTGTGAATATTTTACATTATTTATTTTAAATTTTAAGAATATTGATAATATCATACTTGATTTTAAAAAAATCGAAAAGATAATTTCAGTTTTTATTTTTTATAATATGGGAGGTTATAAAAATGTCTAATAGTGACAGGTTAACTGTTAAACTTAATAATAATGATAATGTTGCTACTGCTTTAAGGGAGATAGACGTAGGTGAAACCACACAGAACCTTGAAAGCATTAACAAAATCCCAAAAGGACATAAAATAGCTCTTAGAAAAATTAATAAAGGTGAGAAAATAATCAAATATGATCAACTTATTGGTGTTGCTAGCAAAGTAATTCTAGCTGGAGACCATGTTCACGTTGAAAATACTGATTTCAAATCAACTGATCATGATTATGAGTTTTCAACATCTATTAAGTTACCAAATATGATTGAACCTGAAAAAAGACCTACTTTTAAAGGTTACAAACGACAAAACGGCAAAGTTGGAACAAGAAATTATATAGGTATCCTTACATCAGTTAATTGCTCTGCGACAGCCGCAAAAAATATTGCAGAAGTTTTTACTGAAGACAAATTACGTCTATACCCAAATGTTGATGGGGTTGTTTCATTTACTCATGGTACTGGGTGTGGAATGGCAGATTCTGGCGATGGCTTTGATGCTCTTCAAAGAGTTCTTTTAGGCTATATCCAACATCCTAATTTAGCCGGAATTTTGTTAATTGGCTTAGGATGTGAGGCAAATCAAATAAAGTTTCTTTTAGACGCTTTTGATTTACATGAAAATCCATTTTTTAAAACAATGACACTGCAGGATATGGGTGGACTTAGAAAAACAATTAAAGCAGGAATAAAATGCATAGATGACATGCTTCCAGAAGTAAATTCTATAGAACGAACAGAGCAATCAGTAGAACATCTTAGCGTTGCGCTTCAATGTGGAGGGTCTGATGCTTGGTCAGGAATAACCTCAAATCCATCACTTGGTCATGCCGCAGACTTATTAGTAAAAAATGGTGGCACGGCTATTTTGGCTGAAACACCTGAAATTTACGGTGCTGAACATATGTTAACTAGAAGGGCGATCTCTCCAGAAGTTGGAAAAAAACTTGTTGACAGAATTTTGTGGTGGGAAGATTACGTCACTAGAAATAAAGGGAGTTTAAATAACAATCCGTCACCTGGTAATAAGGCTGGTGGTTTGACTACTATATTAGAAAAGTCACTTGGAGCAGCTGCTAAAGGAGGAACAACTCCATTAAACGATGTTCTTTTGTACGCCCAACAAGCTGAAAAAAAAGGTTTTTTATTTATGGATAGTCCTGGGTATGATCCTGCTTCTGTTACTGGGCAAATAGCAAGTGGTTGTAATGTTGTTACTTTTACAACTGGAAGAGGTTCTTGCTTTGGTTGCAAACCTTCTCCATCTATAAAAATAGCTACAAATACTGAGATGTATAATAATATGGTTGAAGATATGGATGTTAACGCAGGAAAAGTAATAACTGACAATAAAAGTATTGAAGACGTTGGTCAGGAAATTTTTGATTTAATAGTCAGGGTAGCTTCAGGTGAAAAATCAAAGTCTGAGTATCAAGGTCTTGGAGACTTAGAGTTTGTACCTTGGCAAATTGGAGCAACAATGTAAGGAATTTTTATGATTGATTTGAAAGGTAAAACTGCCCTTTTAACTGCATCTGGTCAGGGCATTGGGAAAGCTACCGCCAGAGCATTCTCTGAGGCTGGTGCGTACGTGATTGCAACGGATATAAATCGTGAAACATTATCTTCTTTAGATAAGGTTGTAGATGAAACCTATATACTTGATGTAACAGACAATAATGCAATTAAAAACTTAGTCGGGTCAATCAAAGAACCAGATATACTATTTAACTGTGCCGGAATTGTCCATAATGGAACAATTTTAGAATCTACTGATGATGATTGGGATTTTGCTTTTAAACTTAATGGCAAAGCAATGTATCACATGATTAAAGAAGTAATACCGATAATGATAAAAAAAGGAGGAGGATCGATTGTTAACATAGCTTCTGTTGCTTCATCTCTAAAAGGTATTCCAAACCGTTTTATTTATAGTGCATCAAAAGCAGCTGTTTTAGGTTTAACTAAGTCTGTTGCTGCAGACTTTATTACCCAAGGCATAAGGTGCAATGCCATATGTCCTGGTACAATAAATAGTCCATCACTAGAGCAAAGATTATCCGATATGGGAGATTATGAAAAAGCGAGGAAGGAATTTGTTGCTCGACAACCAATGGGAAGAATTGGAGAGGCAGAGGAAGTGGCAAACCTTGCAGTTTATTTAGCAAGTGAAGCCTCTGCTTTTACAACCGGTCAATTTCATATTATAGATGGCGGAATATGTACATAAAAAAATGTCATATTAATAAAAATTATTAATTGTAAAAAGGAGGAAAATAAAATGAAATTGTTACGTCATGGGGCTTTTGGAAAAGAAAAACCAGGTATTCTTGATCAAAATGGTTCTATAAGGGATTTGTCTGAGCATTTATCAGATATTAATGGAGAAACAATTAGTGAAAATAGTTTAAAAAAAATTTCTTCAATAGATTTATCTTCTCTTCCAATTGTATCTGATGATACGAGACTAGGTGCATGTGTCGGTAATGTTGGCAAGTTTCTATGTATTGGATTAAATTATTCTGATCATGCAGCGGAAAGCGGCATGGCTGTTCCTAGTGAGCCTATCCTTTTTTCAAAAGCTACTTCTGCGATTGTCGGTCCAAATGATAATATTGAAATACCAAGAAATTCGGCTGAGACTGATTGGGAAGTAGAACTTGGTATAATTATTGGAAAAAAAGCCAAATATATAAATGAGGATGATGCAGATGATTATATTGCTGGCTACTGCCTAGTAAATGACGTCTCTGAAAGAGAGTTTCAGTTAAAAAAAGAAGGTCAATGGACCAAAGGAAAGTCTTGCGATACTTTTGGACCTACTGGACCATACTTAGTTACAAAAGAAGAGATAGCTGACGTTCAAAACTTGAAAATGTATTTGGATGTTAATGGAAAGAGAATGCAAGATGGTTCTACAAATACTATGATTTTTTCCGCCGCATATATTGTATATTACTTATCTCAATTTATGAGCCTTTATCCTGGAGATATTATTGCGACAGGAACACCCCCTGGCGTTGGAGGTGGAATGAAACCACCTGTGTTTTTAAAAGCTGGTGATAAAATGAAACTTGGTATTGAAGGACTTGGTGAACAAAATCAAGTTTGTATTCAAGGTTAAGTTTATGAAGTGATAATTGAAGCAATAGCAATTAAGTCGCAAATGTTTATGAAAAAGGTAGCTAAATCACATGTCTTCCATACATATCCTATAAGTTATGTTGGTAAAGTTCATCGTGCGATAGAGAATAAAGAAAAAACTAGAACCACTTTGTTATTTCCTTAAATACTTATTGAGAATGGAAAATACTAAAATAACTTAATTTTGGACTTTAACGATACATGGAGTTTCAGTTTTAGTTTCGATATCAAATATAGATCTTCCAGTATGATTTAGATGCTTGCCGTAAGTGTGTATAGAAAGTGCTATATCTTTTCCATTATTCCATACACTATGTATATCCTCTGGAAGGCAACAAGTAGCGTTTCCAGGAAAAATTGTTTGTTCATTAGTTTTTATTAAATCGGCAAATCCATCTCTAGATCCATCATCTAATCTTTTATAATTAGTTTCATGTTCTTGGCCTTGAATTCCTGCAACTACTGCCCACGTTTTATGATTATGTGGGGCAAGACCTTTTCCTGGTGCCCATGCAATAACAAAAACAGCCAATCTATGATCATCTTCTTCATGCAGCAGATGTAGTCCAAATCCTTGCTCTTCATTTACATTATAATATTCAGGTTTAATCCAACTTTTATCATCAGCAAGACGAAGAGCTAATGACTTTATTCGTTCTGTTATAGACTTTTCAACAACTTCTTCTTTTACTACCTTACGTATATCCCTAATATAATTTTCAACTGAGTAATTATTCATATTTTTTCCTTATTTATTTTCAATTTCACGTAATTCAACTCTTCTAATCTTACCAGATATAGTTTTTGGCAACGAATCAACAAATTCAACTTTTCTTGGATACTTATATGGGGCAGTTAAATTTTTGCAAAAATCTTGAATTTCTCTAATTAGTTCATTTGATCCTTTTTGACCTTCCACTAGAACAATATATGCTTTTACTATTTGACCCCTCGTCTCATCTGGAACTCCGACCACGGCACTTTCTGCAATCAAATCATGCTCTAATAATGCACTTTCGACTTCAAAAGGACTAATTCTATAACCTGCTGATGAAATTAAATCATCAGATCTACCTACGAACCACAAGTAGCCATCCTTATCTCGAGACGCAGTGTCACCTGTGTAATACCAACCATGTCGAAAAGAATCTTTTACAATAACTTTATTTTGTAGGTACCCATGAAATAAACCCGGAGGCCATTTTTTTTCTGTACAAATAGCAATATGCCCGACTTCACCATCTGGCAAGATTTTACCATTATCATCAACAACGTTTATATCAAAACCTGGAACGGGTTTTCCCATTGACCCAAAACGTGTCTCTACTCCAGGGAAATTTCCTACAATGTTAATTGTTTCAGTTTGACCATAACCATCTGCAATAACTGTTCCTGTATTCTCAGACCAATACCTTATTACCTCTGGATTAAGAGGTTCACCAGCACCAAGACATCTCCTTAACGATTTAAGATTAAATTGTTTGAGGTCTTGCTGAACGAACAACCTGTATACAGTTGGAGGCGCACAAAACGTAGTTACTTTATACTCAGAAATTGCTTTAAGATGCTCCAATGGATCCATATCAGGAGTATCATACAATATAGTTGTGCAACCAATCATCATTTGAGGGAAAAGTATACCCCAAGCAGCTTTTGCCCACCCTGTATCAGTCAAAGTCCAATGTATATCGTTTTGTCTAAGATCCATCCAAAATAATGCTGTTGCAGCATGTGCATATGCATAACCAAAATCTCTTGGAACCATTTTTGGTAATGCTGTTGTGCCTGAAGTAAAATATATCATCATAGTTTCATTAGATGCAAAAGGCTCTAAATCTTTTATATTCAAAGTTGTATCTTGTTTTTCACAAAGCTCTATTAAAGATAGCCAATTACCTGATGCATTTCCAGTGACAATCAAGTGTTTAAGAGTTGGGCATTCATCTATTATTTGGTTCACCTTCTCAACATGCATTGGCGAAACAATAACAGCCTTGGCTTCAGATTCATTAACACGATAGGCTATATCTTTAGCTGTTAACAAATTAGTTCCAGGCATAGAAATTACACCAACTTTCATACATCCAAAAAGTACTTTATGCCAATCAGGATTTCTTCCAATAATAACACAGGCAGCATCACCTCGTTTCAAGCCAAGTGATAAAAGAGCCTTTCCAAATTGAGATGAAGCTTTTGATATTTCTGAATATGTTACAGATGTTTTATATCCTGTGACTGTGTTGATAGCCAATAAAGCGACTTTGTCAGCTTGTTGAGCACGTACATCCAAGACATCATATGCAAAGTTAAAAAATTCCGGAATATCAAGTGAGAAAGACTTGCTTGCAATTTCATAATTTCTTTCAACATTGTCAAAAGTAATCATTTTAAACCTCAGCTCTTTCAAAGTAGTAAATAAGTTCGTAAATGAACTTATGTTTAATAAATAAAAAAGTTTAACCTATTGAAAGATTATAAAATATTTATTACATCTAAATCAAGATCTTTGATTTAATATAAATAAACCTATCACCAGAAATATTTCTTAAATAAGAAGTATAAAATTTAATTACCTAATTGAGAAGCGGACAATGCTCTTCTTGTAATTTCTTTGTAATTATGAACTTTTGAAGGAACTATCCAACTTCCTCCAACACATATTACATTTTTTTGACTTATCCATTGAGAGGCATTTTCCTCGTTTATTCCTCCAGTAGGACAAAATAATATACCTGGGAAAGGACCACTTAACGATTTTAAATAATTTATACCGCCAGCTGCTTGGGCTGGAAAAAATTTAAATGACTTATATCCTAAGTCGAGTAATTTCATTATATCACTTGAATTAGAAACTCCAGGAAGAAATGGATAATCCATTTCAATGGCTTTTTTTGCTAACTCAGTTGTTGTGCCCGGGCTAACTGCAAAGGAAGCTCCTGCATCTTTTACCGATTGTAAATCAATTTTATTTAAAACAGTGCCTGCTCCTATTTGAAGACTAGAAAACTTTTTAGATGCAACTTCTATCACCTGCAGAGCACAATCAGTTCTTAATGTAATCTCAAATGTTTTAAGATTACCTTTTATTAAAGCTTCGAACAAATAATCTATATTTTCAACCTTATTAATAGTTAATACAGGCATAACTGGTGACATTGAAAGGATGGATTTTATAGAATGATGCATATGTTTTCTAAAAATATGTTTTTTTATTTTATGTTTGTATTAAATATGTTGTTATACAAAAATCTTCAACAATTAATTAAATAAAGGTGTTTTTATGAAAATTTTGATAATGGGTGGAGCTGGCATGATTGGGCAAAAGTTGCTTAATCTAATTCTTAACAAAGGAGAATTAAGAGGTCAGAAAATAAGTGAAATCACATTATTTGATATTATAGACGCACCTTACCCAAAAAACACCTCAACTTCTATTATAACAAAAACAGGAGACATATCTGATCCTAAAGTAAGTAATGATCTCGTTTCGTCTGAACCAGACATTATTTTTCATCTGGCAGCCATAGTTTCAGGACAGGCTGAACAGGAATTTGATTTAGGCTGGGATATCAATGCTAGGGGAAGTTGGGGATTATTTGATGCAGTTAGACACAGAGGTGAAAGTTATTGTCCTAGAGTTGTCTTTACAAGTTCAATTGCTGTTTTTGGAGCACCATTTCCAGATCAAATACCTGACAATTTTTTTACTACTCCCCTTACTTCTTATGGAGCTCAAAAAGCAATTTCTGAGCTTTTACTTGCTGATTATTCCAGAAAAGGAATGATTGACGGTATTTCAATAAGACTTCCAACCATATGTGTAAGACCAGGAAAACCTAATTTAGCTGCATCTGGCTTCTTCTCTGGTATTATTAGAGAACCCTTAAATGGAAAAGAGGCTATTTTACCAGTGAGTAAAGATGTAAGACATTGGCACGCTACACCTCGATCAGCTGCAGGTTTTTTAGTTCACGCAGCAGAAATAGATACCGTAAATTTGAATAGTAGAATTACACTAAATATGCCAGGCTTATCGGTAACTGTCCAAGAACAAATTGAAGCATTAGAGAGAGTTGCCGGTAGCGATGTAGTAAAATTAATTAAACACCAATCAGATCCTGTCATAGAAAAAATAGTAAGTGGGTGGGCAAGAGATTTTGAAACTAAAAGATCTATTGATTTAGGTTTCAAAGCTGAAAGTAATTTTGATGAGATAATTAAAATCTATATTGCAGACGATTTAGAAAAATAAACTTTAACTTATCAATATCATAATGGTGATAAAATAATGTGGCAATTCTGGATTGATAGAGGTGGAACTTTTACTGATATTGTAGCCAGGAAACCTGACGGAACAATTCTCATTGACAAACTTTTATCTGAAAATGTGTCAATGTATAAAGATGCAGCGATTGCAGGCATAAAAAGAATTCTTAACTTAAAAAATGAAGATAAAATTCCCACTGATAAAATAGCTTCTGTAAAAATGGGTACTACAGTTGCAACAAACGCATTACTAGAGAGAAAAGGAGATAGAACACTTCTATTAATAACTAAGGGTTTTGGGGATTTACTAAGAATAGGTTATCAAAACAGACCTCTATTATTTGACCTAAATATTCAACTACCGGAATTGTTATATGATAGAGTGGTTGAAGTATCTGAAAGGTTGGATGCACAGGGTAAAATAGTTAAAAAACTTGACGAAAATCAAGTCAAGACAGCTCTAAAAAAAGCAAAAAATGACGGTATAAATAGCGTTGCAATAGCATTTATGCACTCATATATCAATCCTGACCATGAAAATGTCATAGCTAAAATTGCTGAAAACGAATATTTTGATCAAATTTCAGTTAGTCATAAAGTATCTCCTTTAATAAAATTAGTTGGTAGAGGAGATACTACCGTAGTCGATGCTTACCTATCTCCAATACTTCGTAGATATGTCAATCAAGTTTCTGAAGAACTTGAAGAAAACAGATCCACAAAGTTGATGTTCATGCAATCAAATGGTGGATTGACCGATGCAAATCTATTTCAAGGTAAAGATGCTCTTTTGTCTGGTCCAGCTGGAGGTGTGGTCAGTATGGCGCAAACTGGAAAACAAGCAGGATATGATAAATTAATTGGATTTGATATGGGTGGCACTTCCACAGATGTTTGTCATTTTGCAGGAGAATATGAACGATCATTTGAAACTGAGTTAGCCGGTGTAAGAATTAGAGCACCTATGATGCAAATTAATACGGTAGCAGCTGGAGGTGGTTCAATACTTTCATTTAAGGATGGTCGATTTCAGGTTGGACCTGAAAGCGCAGGAGCAATACCAGGGCCGGCTTCTTACGGAAAAGATGGACCATTGACTGTTACAGATTGTAATGTTTTACTTGGAAAACTTCATCCTGAACATTTT